>CAZCEM010000569.1:0-1955 GCA_964497555.1 uncultured bacterium | reverse complement strand
GGGGGGCAGGGGGGTTGCCTTAATTATTAATGAATCTATAAAAGCGAATTGGTATAAAACAGTCGATATTATGAATATGCACTGCCCGCTATGAGAGGCTGACCATGAATCAGCCTCTTTTGGTTTCAACTGGCTTCACAGCCTTTCCATGAATGCTGATAACATCTGAATCACATCATTCCGACGAAAGTCGGAATCCAGATTGAAGTTTATATGTTACGTATATACAAGTACTTATATTTTTAATCTGGGCTCCGGTTTTCGCCGGAGCGACGTGATAGAAGCGGTATTTTCTATTCATGGACAACCTGGAAAGTGGGGCGAGGTACACTCAATGAGATTGCTTCGCTTCGCTCGCAAAGACGTTTCTTCGGAACGTGAGGTATTGAAACCGAAAATGTTTTAGAACCTAATGAGTCATTACACTTAGCTCTTGGCACTTGCTTCAAAAAAGGAACTTCCATGTCTGCCAAAGACCGCATTGTCATCCTGAGCGGCAACATCACTGACGAACGGGTCGATGCCATTGTGAACGCCGCCAACACCGACCTGATTCTTGGTGCGGGAGTAGCGGGAGCTATCCGCCGCCGGGGCGGGGATTCGATTCAGACAGAATGCAGCCGACACGGTCCGGTGCCGCTGGGCGGAGCGGCTCTGACCGGCGGAGGCAGCCTCCCCGCGAAGCACGTCATCCATGCTGCGGCCATGCGGCTGGGTGGTCAGCCGACCGCCGAATCCATCCTCGATGCCACCCGCAACTCGCTGGAAATCGCCGCCAGGCACCATCTCAACACCATCAGCTTCCCAGCGCTGGGCACCGGCATCGGCGGTTTCTCGATGAAGGAGGCTGCGGAAATAATGCTGTCCGAAACAGTGGCTTTTCTCGCCACCAGTCCTCATCCAGCGGTCGTGCGGTTCGTTCTGTTCGACGAAACCGCTCAGCAGGTGTTTTCCGAGGCTCTGGAGAAACTGCCTGCGATATAGGGCTATCCAGCGTGGTATGATTTATGTTAATGGGTGTAAAATCATTTGGTCATTCGTTGTCATCCCCGCGAAAGCGGGAATCCAGTCTTAAGGCACTTCTGGATTCCAGCTTTCGCTGGAATGATGCGTCTTCGACGCATTTTTTCAATGTTCAAAAGAAAATGCACCCCTTAATATATGCTCAGGAATAGGATGATCAGTAGATTATGCACTGGTTAATAATATGCTTATTAAAGCAGTGGGCCTTTTCTCTGGGGGTCTGGACAGCCTTATTTCGCTGCGGCTGATGCTGGAGCAGGGACTCAATGTCCTGGCGGTTCACTTCACCTCCCCGTTTCTGGAACCATTAAACAAAAGGCAGCAGCGAGAGAAAAAACAATCTCGACTCCAAGCCTCAGTTGAGCGGATAGCTGAGGGATGCGCCGGTTCGGCGCAGGTGGAAATCATCGACATGTCGGACGGATTCCTAAACCTGCTGCACTACCCCAAACACGGCTACGGCGGCGAAGTCAATCCCTGTCTGGACTGCCATATCCACATGCTGAAACTGGCGATGAAGCTGATGTGGGAGACCGGCGCGGACTTCGTCTTCACCGGTGAAGTCCTCAAGCAGCGCCCCATGTCGCAGCAGCTTCATCATCTCGGTCTGGTGGCGCGGCGGTCAGGATTGGGCGACCGGTTGCTGCGCCCTCTCAGCGCCCGGCTGCTGCCTGAAACGCTGCCGGAGCGCGAGGGTCGAATTGACCGCGACCGCTTGCTGGACATTCAGGGGCGTCAGCGTGTGCGGCAGATAGAATATCTGCAGAGTATCGGCGTCGATGAATTCCCGGGGCCGGCGGGGGGGTGCATCTTGACGGAGACCGGCTTCGCCAACAAGGTGCGCGACCTCTGGAAACACCGCGAACGCGACAGCTTGACTTGGAATGACTACCGGCTACTTCAAACCGGACGGCATCTGCGAATTAATCCTC
>CAZCEM010000568.1:0-1968 GCA_964497555.1 uncultured bacterium | reverse complement strand
GAAGCCCGCAGCGTCCAGGGCGGCACGTCGGCCCCACCGGCAAGGTGGCGCTCGGAAGTGTAAGTCACCGGGGCGTTGCCCCCGTTGGCAGCCGTAAAACCAAGCTCCACGTTATCGTCTGGCGCCAAAACCTGCACAATTCTATCAGTCGAGGGCGTAAATTCAGCGTGCAGCATGGCCATCGAGCCGTCGACGGTTTCGCCTTCTACAACGGTGATCTCATCGATGACGAAGTCGAAGAAGTCCTCATGAGCCGCGGTAAGGGAGTAGGTCTGAGACGGCAGGTCGGGGATCAGATAATGACCGTCCTCATCGGTGAAGATGGTGTAGCCGGAGGGCTCCAGCACGATGACCACATCCGACAACGGCTCGTCGTTGGCGGCGTTAGTGACCGTGCCTTCTATGGCGCCGACCGGCGATTCATAGGATAGTATCACCGGAATCACGACCCGCGGTTGGTTAAGCCCGGGGAAAGATACAAATACATTGGCATAATGAACGCCCGCTTCCAGGCCTTCGAGGTCGAAGGTGAACGGCACATCGATGGCTTCATTGCCCGGAATTTCACCGCTGGGTTCCTCGCAGGAAAGCCAGGTTATCCAAGCTCCCGGAGGCCCGAAAGCCACCACCTTTTCCTCCTGAAAGAAATTTACTTCCTGGTCGTAAGCCACTGTGAAACCGCGGTTGCGGTCGAAATTTTGCAAACCGACCACTAAATCCTGCGGAACGTCGAAGGAGCCGGTTACTGCGTATTGGTACTTGATCAGACCATTGCTGAACAGCACCAGCTGAAAAGTCCAGGGATCGCCGTTGTCTTCTTGACCGAGATCAAAGAAATGAGAAATGCCGATCCACGATACCACCGCCATATCCGATTCATTGGTCCAGAACCAGATCTCGCCATCACGGTTAAACGGATCGAGGTCTTGCCAGTTCACAGCCAGGCAGGTTGGTGGAGGAGTCTGATCGACGTCGCCGGGATTAGCACTGGGAAGTCGCTCCCAATTGGGCCAGAAATAGACTATCTCGAAGGCTGGGACAAAGCTGGCGAAGCCGTTGGTGTGAAATCCGATTGCGTCGTACACATCGCCATAGTAAGGGAAGTCAAAGCCGAGTTCATACATTCCGTGGAAGGAGTCGTCGAGTAAGTTTTGGACATTGACGGCGCCTTCCAATTCGGTTACGTCGATCCATTCGTAGGGCGGACAGTCGTCTTCTTCGCTGTCGCGCCACTCCATTTCCATATCATCGGGACCCCCGCGGTCGTCCCGGTCCAATCTCTCCTCGCCGCCTTCCCAGCGGACGGCTGTGATGCCGATGCTGTATCGAGCGGCATCCTCGGACAGATTGGTAAAGGTCAATCCTCCTTCGAGTTCAGCGCCCTCTTCAGCCGCGTAGGTGAATCCCAGCGGTCTGACGACAACTTCCGACCGGGAGGAAAGGTTCACAACAAGCAGTGCGACGATGAGAAAGACCAAAATAGTCTGCGATCTTCTTAACATGGGCTCCCCCTTTAAAAATGTTCTTGACCGGCGACCCGCCGTGGTGCAAGTGTGGATCTGGCGACAAAGCAGTTGCGGAAATCCTCACCGGCAAACACATGCAAAAAATTCAAGTTTTATTATTGGGGCAGAATCTATTGGGCATTAGTTGTCATTTCCGTGCAAGCGGGAATTCAGCCCCCAATCCCTCTGGATTCGAGCTTTCGCTGGAATGAGGCGTCTTCGAGGCATTTTTTCAATTGTCAAAAGATAATGAACATCTTAATATTAAACTAAGATAATAGAATTTACTGAAGATTTCAATCCTGCACTGCCTAAATTCAGAAATTTCTTGCCCCTTTTTTATAATCCCGGTTGCTCAGAACGGGCTGAAAGAGGATGGGCAATCTGGAGCGGGGATTTCCTTCTGTAACGCCGCCTTCCAGGCGGCTGGTTTTGTCGCTGAGCCGTCTGGAAGACGGCGCTG
>CAZCEM010000567.1:0-1971 GCA_964497555.1 uncultured bacterium | reverse complement strand
ATCAAGTCCAGCATTTGACTTACCCCCCTTCTATTGAAGGGGGGCAGGGGGGTTGCAATAAAAGCAATTGACTTACTGAATGCGAATTGGTATCAGTATTCAACGCTCCCTCACCAGTTCAAACATCACCTTCGCCAGCCCGGTGTTGTCGATGTATGCGTCTCGCACCGGATCCTTCCCGACAACGACGCTGCTAAGCCGTTCCGAGCCGGCGCCTTTCGCAAACAGCGGGATGAGCGAATTGGTGTGGCTGTCGTGATAGTAACGAAAACCGGGCATTTCCCCAGGTCCGTTGTCTGCAATGGGATTGAACCGCGGCGGCGGGCCAGGTCCGGAGTCCGGTCCCCACAAATAGCCGCACTCATGGTCACCGGTTACAATTACCAGTGTCTCCGCCCAGCCCCCGTTCACTTCGAGCCAGTCTGAAACCGCTTCCACCGAGGCGTTGAAATCATTCATCTCCTCAATCATCCGCCCCAGAACGTTATTATGGTTCGCCCAATCGACAGCTCCGCCTTCGACCATCAGGAAAAATCCGTCCGGATCCCGGCTGAGCGCGTTCAGCGCCGCGAGGGTCATCTCGCGCAGGGTGGGCGCGTCTTGATTCAGCGGTTCTGAATAGGGTGGGCGCGGCTCATTGGCTGATGCCAGCCCGTCGCGATGGAACGACAGCGTATGATGCACCGGAGCCACGCCCAACACCCGGTCGGGCGCCTTTCCCTGGACGAGCCGCTGAAAGCCGGCGCGCGTCTGAACCAGCATCCAGGGATCGGGCGCACCATCGCCGTCGCGGTCGCCGCCGGCCAGGCCTGATTCGAGCCGCTGCCAGCATTCCTTACCGCCGATATATTCAAATGCTTTATCATCCGCCTTTACCGGCGCGCCGTTGTCGTCAAAAAACGGATGCCCCGCGCCCATGATGACCTCGCACGCTGAGCTGTCGATCATCTCCAACGCGATTTGCCGGTACTTGCCGCGGTCGGGATTGTGCGCTACGAAGCCCGCCGGAGTGGCGTGGCTGAATTCGACGCTGGTTATCACGCCGGTCGCCCAGCCTTGTTTTTCAGCGACCTCCACGAGGGTCTCCAGCCGGTTTTTGGTTGGATCCACATTGAGGGCGGCGTCGCAGGTTTTCAGGCCGGTGGACATGGCTGTCGCGGCGGCGGCGGAGTCGGTGGCGCGTCGTTTGACGTAGTTGAAATCGGTCCAAGCGGAGTCGGGGCTGTAGCCCTCGGAAACCTCCCGCAATGCGCTCCAGGAGAAGGTGCTCATCGCCAGCTTTACCGGAAAGTCTTCATATATCGCGCTGGATCCGTTCCAGTAGTCCGCCGCCTGAACCTGATTGTATCCCCAGCCGTCAGCGATGAAAAGGACGATGCGCCTGACCCCGCTGAAGCTGGTTGAGGCAGTCAGCAGCACCATCAGCACCACGGTTGCCATTCTATTGATGTTAAAGTGTCGCATTCAAACTCCGTGCGTTCTGTTGGGGACTCATCCGCCAGCCGGCTCGATGCAGCAACCGCCACAGTTTCGCCAGCGGCAGCCCCATTACGTTGAAAAAGCAGCCGCTGACGCTCTCAATGAACAATGCACCCCGCGCCTGAATCCCATAGGAGCCGGCTTTATCCATCGGCTCGCCGCTGGCGATATAATCGGTAATCTCCTCGTCAGACAACCCTCTAAACTGCACAACGGTGCGGGCGTAATCGGTCAGAGTCCCTCCCGTGGGTTTAATCAGCGCGATTCCGGAATAGACGCGGTGTTCGCGTCCCGACAGCGCCCTCAGCATCCTGTGGGCGTCGTCGCGGTCGCGGGGTTTGCCCAGCGGTTTCCCATTCAGTTCAACGATGGTGTCCGCGCTGAGGATGAGGCGTCCTTGGGCTTGAGCAAGAACCGTACGCGCCTTGGCGGCAGCGTTCCGCTGGACTACATCCGCGAAATTGAGATCCAGCGGGGTCTCCTCCACCACGG
>CAZCEM010000566.1:0-1989 GCA_964497555.1 uncultured bacterium | reverse complement strand
CACTCGGCCCCCGGCAACCGACCACGCGCGGCGATCAACCCGACCAATCGGCCAGACGGCTCAGAATCCAGCGTGCGCCGGGCCGGTTCTCCGGCACCACATCAACCACTCCTCCAGCGAGGCAACCTCCGCGACGCCCGGCAGCAGCCACGCCGCGATCGTTGCGGGCCAGTCCCCTGCGGGCTCTGCCGGCGCGGGACGCTGAAGCAGCCCCCAATCCAGAATCTGCTGATCGCTCAGCCACGCGGGCGGATCGGCGTTCAGCGCCTCACACATCCGCGTTCGCGGCGTGATTTGGACACAAGACACGCCGCGCATCCCTCGGAAGCTGCGAAAGTGCTCCCAGCACTCGCCCGCGACCACGTACGTCCGGGGCTGGACGGTTTCGAATCGCTCGTCGCGGCGCAGCAAGTCCTCGATCTCGCGAAAGGCGCGCAATTCCGACGGGAAATCAGCGACGCGGTGTTCCACATCTGGGCAGATCCCGAATGGATCGCTGACCAAGGTCACTCGGATTTCGCTTGCCAAGGCTGCACCTCGCCGCTCGGAAACTCGACGCCCCATCACCCTTCCGACGAGCCAGCCGTGAGGTTATCCGATCCCTCGCCGCGAGGACCATCAGGTTCTGCTGCGCAGTTCCGCACGCAACTGCTCCGCCAACTCGCGCAGCTGGTCCGTGGACAGCGCCAACAGTTCCTCATCCGAACGCGGGGTTCGATGCAGCAACTCTTCACAGATGCGAATCTGGCCGAGCCAATTGCCTTCGCTGCGGCCTTCCGCACGGCCTTCCGCACGGCCCAGATTGAACCCTTCTTCGCGTCCTTGGATCAAACTGTTCTGCACGCGCGCCTCTGCTCGCTGTAGCGCCGATTTCCAGTCTTCGGCGTCTCGTCGCGCCCGTTCGCGCGCTTGGTAAATCTCGCGTTGAATTCGGTCTTGAGTCAACATCGCCCAGGCCTCCAGCGCCTCTTCGATTTCCGCCACCCGGAGCTTGCCGGGCAGCAATTCCAAGTCCAATCCTTGTCCATTATTCAACACGTACAGCCACAAGTCCAGATCGCTCGTCAACTCATCCGCCGTCTTGGTAAAGTACGGCAATTGGAATACGTGTAACTCGATATCCTCGGTGAACGGGAAGTGGGCCGTCGTCTCCAGCAAACGGAACCGTAAATGGCATTCTGGCCGTTCCGGAAACAGGACCCCGTCCAGAAAACAGATCGAAATCACCGGCTGCAATTCCTCGTAGCGTTCACCCTCCTTGAGTTGGCTGCTGAACGTATCCGCCCAATAGTACAGCAGCCGGCCGGGAAAGCTTGGGCCGGGAACCATCTGCATCTCGATGTTGTATAGCCGCCCCTGATCGTCGACCGCCTTGACGTCCAAAATCAGCTTCTTGTCGTCCAGCGAATCGATTTCGCTGAGCGGATTCAGGATCGTCGCCGTCAGCACGCGCAGACCGAACGGGCGCAGGACCGCGTTCAGCAGATGAACCAGCACACGCGCATGCCGCGGGCTGCCCAGTACGGACTTGAAGGCGTAATCGTTCTTGGGATCAGCGATGATCAGCATGCGTTCGATTCTGAGTGGCGTCGGGGTTCCCGTCAAGCAGCCACGTCAGCGACGGTTCGCCTTTGAAACCGAAGCAGCGCCACCCACGTAGGTCGGCATCTCCGAGACCGACTGCTCGTAGTGCCGGCTTCAGCCGGTCTTCCGGCAACCGTCTAAAGGCGGTACTACGGACCTTCGCCCCAGTATCCGTGAGACCGACGCGGCTTCATAATGGTCTCTCACGCCTCGCCAGCCGCCGCTGAATTCCCCTGCTCCAACGCGTCTGCAGAATGCTGCAAATCCTCGCCAAACAGCGTCCGCAGCGCCAAGAAGGCCATCTGGTCGGCGGGCAGGCCTAACTCACCTCGCCAGCGACGGATGTCCGCTACGATTTGGTCATCCGCCCCCGGCGCCGATGGTGGCGACAAAGTGCGTCGTTCC
>CAZCEM010000565.1:0-1994 GCA_964497555.1 uncultured bacterium | reverse complement strand
GCTGTGGGAGGCGGCGACGGGCAGAGAGCTGCGGACGCTGACCGGGCATAGTTATTTTGTCTATTCCGTCGCCTTCAGTCCGGACGGCAGGTATCTGGCGAGCGGGAGTTGGGACAAAACCATCAAGTTGTGGCGTTTAACAGGGGTATCCGGTGGAGTTTTAGCGTCTGTTCCCGCCAAACCAGCATATCCTCCTTCGATCTCCTCCAGCAGCCTTGTTTTTAACGAGCCATCAAGTAACGATGCTCTTGACGCCGAAGAAACAGCAAAGATCACCCTGACAATTACCAATTCCGGCAATGGGGAAGCTTACAACCTGACTCCGCGCGCCACTCTCGAATCACCGGTCAAGGGGCTCACCATCGGCGAAGCGAAAGGCATCGAGAAGCTGGAGCCGGGAAAGAGTGCGACAATCGAGATTCCGCTATCGGCAAGCCTCGATCTTCCTATCGGCACAGCAAGGCTCAAGATCGAAGTCAGTGAAGCCAACGGTTTCGATCTCGATCCGCCGGTCATCTTCACTTTTCCGACCCGAGAATTTATACCGCCGCAGCTTGCGCTTTTCGATGTCGGAATCGCCGATGCTTCCGGTAATGGTCAGATCGAGCCCGGGGAGCTGGTCGAAGTTACCGCACGTGTTCAGAATCAGGGGCAGGGCGATGCGAGGGGTGTTAAAGCGACAATGGAGCTGGGCGAGAATGTCTTTGCCACTCCGGACAGTCGAATGCAGCAGGAATTGGGTAACCTGGCAGCGGGCGGGTGGAAGGATGTCACCTTCACCATCTACACCAACACCCGGGCGACAGAAGTTCCGGTCAGCTTGAACCTCACCGAAGCACGGAGAAAATATGATAAGAAGGAAACGTTAAATTTAGAATTGAACCGTCCGCAGAAGCGTGCTTCCGAATTTGCTGTGACCGGAAAAGCGGCGCCGGTGACGGAGATTATTGCGGCGCCGACATTGTCGGTGGATGTCGAGACCAATCTGCCGCGTGCCAAATCATCCAACAATGACGCTGTGGCGGTGGTCATCGGCAACCGTGGTTACAGCCAGAACAACCGTGACGTGCCGGATGTCGAGTTTGCCGCTCGCGACGCCCAGTGGATCAAGGAATATCTGGTTAGGACGTTGGGCTACAAGGAAGGCAATATTCTCTTTAAGACCGATGCGGGATTAGCGATTTTTCGTGACTATTTCGGAACGAAGGAGGAGCCACGGGGCAGGCTGGCAAACCTGGTCATGGCGGGGAAATCGGATGTATTTGTCTATTATTCCGGACACGGCGCACCGGATGTGAAGGAGCAGAAAGGCTATTTTGTGCCGGTTGACTGCCATCCGAACGCGGTGAACCGTAACGGTTATCCGCTCGAACTGCTCTATGATAACTTGGGCAAACTTGGGGCGCGTTCGTTGACCGTGGTCGTGGATGCCTGTTTTTCGGGTGGCACAAGCGGCAATAAGATGATCATCAGCCAGGCATCGCCAGTGGGTATTCGTGTAAAGGACCCAACCTTGACCTGGGAGAATGGCGCCTTGTTCACCGCAACCGCAGCGGATCAGATCGCCTCCTGGCACCCGGAGATGAAGCATGGATTGTTCACCTATTACTTTTTGAAGGGTTTGCAGGGTGCCGCGGATGCGAATCACGACAGCAACATCACCGCGGGGGAATTGCAGGATTATGTTTCCAATCCAACTGAGGGTGTGCCCTATTGGGCGCGTCGGCTCTACAATGGACGCGAGCAGATACCCCAGTTTAACGGGAATGCGGGAAGGGTGCTCAGGTAAAAAATACAGGATGGGAAGGATGTAAAGGATAGGAATGGTGAAGAAAATAGATTAGATATTAAGTGCGATAAGTGCGGTAGTTAAGTGCGGTCAGCCGTCCTCGGCTGACCGTTTAGATATTTGGTGTCAGCCGGGGACGGCTGACACCATTTAAGTGCGGTCAGCCGTCCTCGGCTGACCGTTTAGATATTTGGTGTCAGCCGGG
>CAZCEM010000564.1:0-2003 GCA_964497555.1 uncultured bacterium | reverse complement strand
TTGTCGTCCAGAATGAACCATCCATCGAGGCTGATTATTTCAGCTCGACCGGATTGACGCATATCATCACCTCCGACGTTGTGGAAATGCACCGAGAGCAAACCGCTCTCGCCGGGTTCGACCAGTCCGTCGCCGTCACCGACAATTTCATCCCACCCCAATCCTGAAGCCTCGAACCGCGTGGTCCGCACCGGCAGCTCGACTTGATCCAGCCACGGCTCACCTTCCGCCGGAGTTAAAGTAACATTCAACAAAACCACGTGGTCATCAGGCGTTGCCGCAGCCGCTGAAATTTCAAAGCCACCCGCGCTTGCCTCTCCGCCGGATACCATCGACGGAATAAATCCTTCACCACGGGTGACCTCTGCTAAAGGATCATCGCTGCTGAGCGCCACCTCAATCCGGCTGTAATCCGTTGTTCCCAAGTTTCTCACCTGCAGTGTCAAAGCAGCGCGTTCGCCCGCGTCAAGATTCCCGTCCGCGTCGCCGGAAACGTCGTCCACCTCCACCGACTGTGCTCGCAAACCCAGATAAACCTTCAGCGTCGGGTCGCCGTAATGGGTCATGCCGTAAAACCAAGACCGCGACCAGTTCGGGCGGTCGGCTTCGCGGAGGTGCTCCATCATCCACACCCGCAAGGCTTCACCGAAACACGCGCCTTCCGACAGAGGCCGATAGTAATCGTCCCAGAACAGCATCCCTCCGGTCTTGGTCGAGCCGACCGAGCCCAATCCAAAGGGGGCTTTCATAGCATACAGAACTCCCATGCAGAGATTGTGGTCGCCGGCCATGTTCATAATGGAGCAGGCAAACAGATTATAGAACAGCGAACGCGGCGTCACCTCGTCCCGCAGGTCAAAGTAACGAAAATAGTCGCGCTGGGAATGGTTGTTGATGAAAAAGGAATGGCTGTCGGAGGTCGAATGAACTGCCACCTGCACTAATTCCTGCCCTTCACCTTCCAGATAGAAGCGATACCGCGACGCGGAGGTGCTGTCAGGCTGATTTTCCGTAACAACCCGGCCATAGGCGTATTTCATCGATCTCGCCCAGGTCGGCGCGGACATTGCCCAGTCGTCGTCGATAAAGCACAGCGCTCGGTGCGGCAGCGTCAATTCGCTTTGACGGTAGGCATGTATCCGATAGAGGTACGCTTGCACAAAGGGCACCTCGTCGATGTGACTGAGATTGTACGCTGGCAGCCTCCCCAGCCAGATTTCAGGCCAGACGTTCCCATGATGATAGTCATAGACGCCGTTGCTGGTGGTGTCCTCCCATACGCCGTCGCGGTCCATGTAGAACAAGTCGATAGGATATTGAACAATCCGCTGATTGTCAGGCTCGTCTTCGTCGCTGAAGTACTCCCGGTGTTCCATAAACGCCAACGGCGCTTCTCCAGCAAAGATAACGCCGACAAGGTCGTCTCCGCCCTGCTGGAAGATGAAGTCTTTCACTTCCACGGGCGTCCCGCCT
The DNA here is from genome assembly GCA_964497555.1 of uncultured bacterium. GTDB lineage: Bacteria > Electryoneota > AABM5-125-24 > Hatepunaeales > Hatepunaeaceae > CAZCEM01. Next base: position 530 of record CAZCEM010000564.1, on the reverse strand, counting down.
TCCACTGCGGCTCGGATTACGGTATAACCTTCGCGACGAAGGTCGTCGATCCAGAGATTAAATTCATCTTCCAGCACGTCGTAGAGATTCGCCGCAGCCATCAGCACGACGGTGCCCTCTTCGCTCGGATTGTCACGAAACGGCAAGACGGTCTCCAGAGATTCCAGATGAAACGGCCTTTCAGGAAAAAACGCCAAATGCTCAGCGCGGGTTGGCAGCGTGGATCCGTCCAGACTTCGCGTGACGGTAAAATGCTGCCAATCTACCGGCGCGGCAGCCAGGCTTGACAGCAGGAAAAACGAGCCCCAAAGGAGCGCAATCGTTAGGCGTTTCATGGAAAAACCGAAAAGTGGAAGATGTTCCTTTGAAAATTTTAAGGGGTGCATTTTCTTTTGAACATTGAAAAAATGCGTCGAAGACGCATCATTCCAGCGAAAGCTGGAATCCAGAGGGATTTGGGCTGGATTCCCGCTTGCGCGGGAATTGTCATGGTGGCTTCCCCACCACGGAATATGAAAATAGCAGCAACC
>CAZCEM010000563.1:0-2004 GCA_964497555.1 uncultured bacterium | reverse complement strand
CAGCGAAAGCTGGAATCCAGAGGGATTTGGGGCTGGATTCCCGCTTGCGCGGGAAGGACAGCGAAATGGCGGATTTAACACCCTTTAAGGGACGATTACTGTCCCGGCTTGTCCTTGAATGGCAAGGGCAACCTCCTTTAGTTCACATATAATCGCTCGTTCGCCTCCCTGCTCCAAGAACTGAACTGCAGCTTGCACCTTGGGACCCATGCTGCCCTTAGGGAAATGTCCGGCCTCTTGATAGTTTTTTGATTCAGCAAGAGTCATTTTCCGGATCGCGCGTTCGTCGGATTTGCCGAAATTGATGCGAACAGCGTCTATGTTAGTGAGAATAATCAACTCGCTGGCGCCGATTTCCTGCGCCAGTATGGCAGCCGCGAGGTCCTTATCGATGACGGCGTCGATGCCTTCCAATCCCAGCCGCGAATCCATATAAACCGGAATGCCTCCACCCCCGGCAGCGATTAGGATATGTCCAGACTGCACCAGTTCCTTGATGATAGCCGCGTTGATGATGCTGATAGGCTCCGGTGAAAATACCACTCGCCGCCATTCGTCTTCACCCCGAAACTGCTTGATAGTCCATCCTTCGACGACCAATAGCCGTTCAGCCTCAGCTTTGGTGAAGATGGATCCGACATATTTGGTGGGATCTTTTAAGGCTGGGTCGTTCTGGGATACCAATACCTGTGTCACCAGCGTTACTACCTGACGGTTAATATGCTCGTTGGCGAGCAGGTTCTGCAACGACTGCTCGATCATGTAGCCCATCGAACCCTGCGTATCCGCGACCAGCAGTCCCAGCGGAACGTCGGGCAGGACCCCTCGCGCCAGCTCCACCCTCCGCAAGGCCGCGCCCACCTGAGGTCCATTTCCATGCACCAGCGCCAACAGATAGTCGTTGAGGAGAAGCTGCAACAGACCGCTGAGGCTGCGACGGGTATGCGCGAACTGCTCGGCGATGCTGACGAGACGATCGGGAGGAGAAATCGCGTTCCCTCCCAGCGCGACAACCGCGCAGGGCTTTTTATTGCGACGCATGTGGGTACAATCTATATCTTCAGAAACCCCGCCAGCGCGTCTTCGAGATTCGGACGACCGATTTCCTGCAAGTCATAAGTCACGCGGACGGTCAGCTTGTCGATCTTGATGACCCGCCGAAGGTCGATGGGGGTGCCGATGACTACCACCTCCGCGTCGCAGGCGGCGATGGTCTTCTCCAGATCGCTCACCTGCTCTTCGCCATAGCCCATTGCTGGAAGAATCTCGCCGATGTAAGGATACTTTTCAAAGGTATCGCTGAGCTTGCCCACCAGAAACGGTCGGGGATCGACCAGTTCTGCCGCGCTGAATTTATTGGCAGCCACCACGCCCGCGCCGAAGGTCATTTCGCCGTGGGTCAGGGTAGGTCCGTCTTCGACCACCAGCACCCTCGCGCCTTTAATCAATTCGGGTTTATCCACCGACACGGGTGAAGCAGCGTCGATAACCATTGCGCGCGGATTGCACCGACGGATATTCTCGCGAACTTCGTTGATGTCTTCAGCATCGGCGCTCTCGATTTTGTTGATGACGACGGCATCCGCCCGGCGGAGGTTGACTTCGCCGGGGTAGTAGGACACCTCATGCCCGGGGCGCAACGGATCGACCACCGTTATCAAGTAGTCATGCTGATAAAAAGAGAAGTCGTTATTGCCGCCGTCCCACAGGATGACGTCAGCTTCCTTCTCGGCTTCGCGAACGATGGCTTCGTAATCCACGCCGGCATAGACGATGTTGCCGCGGACGATATGCGGCTCGTACTCCTCCATCTCCTCGATGGTGCAGTCATGCGTCTTCAGGTCCGACAGCTCGGCGAAACGCTGCACCTTCTGCTTCACCAGGTCGCCGTAGGGCATCGGATGGCGGATGACCACCACTTTCCTGCCCGCGTCGGTCAGCATTTCCGCCACGCGGCGGGTGGTTTGGCTCTTGCCGCAGCCGGTGCGGACGGCGGTTATGGCG
>CAZCEM010000562.1:0-2005 GCA_964497555.1 uncultured bacterium | reverse complement strand
GCTCGGAGGCCCGACCTACGCGTCGCAGGCGCTATTTTCTGGGAAATGACAGCGAGGAGGAGTTCAAACCAAAAAACAACACCAAACAGCGAAAAAATCGAGAGCTTTTTAACAGACCCTAATTGGTGCACTACTATAAGCTTGAACTCTATACTTGAGTCATTGCATGCAGCTTGGTCTAAGAACCTTTTATCTTTGTGTCCTTCGTGTCCTTCGTGTTGAGATTCTAACACAGGGATATCCCACTCCCCGCCGGGCTCTGCTGAGCCGCACCCAACATTCCCAGCGCCCACTTTGGCAGCGCCAGCGCCCGGTCTTCCAGCTGCCGGTATAGTTCCGCCGTCTGAGTCGCCAGCGATTTCAAGTCGGGGCCGGTCAAGCCGTCCTTTTCGAAGGTGAACTGAGTCACCATCGGCGCGGTCCAGGGGGTCCGGAAGGCTTCACGTATCAGCCTTTCATCGACCTCCCGCAAGACCATGCCCAACCGCCAGACCGTCTTTGAATCCGTATTATTCACGTCAACAGCGGACAATTCCTCAGCCGTCCGCGCGCCTTGACGTGCTGTGCTCGACAATCCCTCCATCGCCTTCAAGACGCCCGTCAGCGAGCCGTTCGGCGAAGACAACAGGGCGCCCTGCAGCCGTCGTCCAACGCTTGATGCCTTGGCATTGCCGCAGTCGCTCCAAGCCGGTACGCCGGAAAGAGAACGCTTCCACAGTTCCCGAAAAGCCTGCCGGAGTATCACTCGTTCGGGCATTTCGGATCCCGCGACAGGCTTAAGTTCCCCCCAGCCGTCCGCGTCGAAACCGGTTCGGCTGACGCGAGCGCGCTGCCAGGCTGGTTCACCGATATCTGGCTCTCTGCCGGAGAGGAACGCTGACGCGAGATGGGCGACCGCCTCCGGCTCGAGCAGCCGGTGGCAGGTGCAATGGTCGCAGTGCCGGCGCGGTTGGCAGGGGTAGCAGTCGATGATCGGTTCCAGCGTCCAATGCCCTTCCCCCCAGGGCGCGGTCTCAGCGGCGTAGGCGCTGCCGAGCGAAACGTCTATAACCGGTGTTCCCACCGCCGCGGCGAGATGCATCGGACCGGTGTCGTTGCTAATCACCAGCGCGCAGCGTTCCAAGACCGCCGCCAAGGTTAAAACGTCAGTCTGACCGCACAGGTTCACCGCGCCGGATTGTTCCGCGAGCGCCTCGCCCAGGACTTCTTCCGACTTCGCGCCTATCGCGATGGCTTGGAGTGGCATCTGTTTGAGTAAGACCTTGAACGCCGCTGCAAAGTTGTCAACTCCCCAGGTCTTTTCGGGGGAGGAGGCTCCGGGGATTATACCCAGTAGCAGGCCGTCTCCGATTTTGCTTGCCTGCAGGAGAGCCGCCGCTCGGATCCGGGCTCCCTCATTGACCTCGAATTTCAGCCGCCGCGCCGGTCGAACCTCCGCCATTCCGGCGTGTATATCAACCAGATTGAAGGGATTGTAAATTCGATTTATATAGGCGTTGAAGTAATACTGCGCCCAGGAGCCGATGACCATCTTGCGTCCCTCGGCGTCCAAGGTCATTCCCCGCGCCTCCCGTCCGCCGAGGAGCGCCGTCAAAGCCGCGCTGTAGTCGGTGTGCGTTAGGTTGAGAACCCGGTCATACTCACCGCGGGCGAGGTCGTCGATCAAGCCCCGGATGAGGCGGTAGGACTTCAGCAGCGAAGACGGATTATTCCACAGCGGCTTGACCGCCTCAGCCAGCGAGAGCGTGAACACGCGCGATACGTCAGGCAAGGCTCGCGCTGTGTCCGCGAAAGCCTCCGAAACCAGCAGATCCACCTTCGCGCCGCGTTGAGCCAATGCCGGCAGCAGCGCTGATGTCTGTATCAAATCCCCCATGCGGGCGATTTGGACTATCAATATGCGTTTCACAAGAGCGCCTGCGGTCTTTCAATCATACCCGTGATGAACTCCCTCGCTGTCATTTCCCAGAAAATAGCCCCTTCAAAGCGCGTAGGTCGGGCCTCC
>CAZCEM010000561.1:0-2005 GCA_964497555.1 uncultured bacterium | reverse complement strand
TTTCAAACTTTCAAACTTTTAAACTTTTGAACTTCTTAAGGCGCATCATTCCAGCTTTCGCGGAAATGACAGTGAAGAGATGTTTCAGCATTCAACGGAATAGACACTTAACATAGTAGTGATAATCTATTTTTAATCCACCAATCCATCTGCATAATCCGCTTCATCTGCTGTGAATCAACCGGAATCCCCCTTTTTTATTCCCCCCTGCAAGCAGGGGGGAAAATGGATGGCATTCCGGCGTGTATGGAGGAAAGTTACTTGGGCGTCCTACCCGACATCTCCCCTTGCTTGCAGGGGGAAATACAAAGGGGATTTTTTTAGGTCCTTACAGAAGGATTGATCTGACGCCGAGCGCTGCTGCTGCATCAAGACCGATAGAACTCCCGCACGGACGAAACCACCCAATCCAACTGCTCACGGCTCAATTCTTTGTATATGGGCAGCGCCAGCGTAGTCTCCGCCGCGCGCTCCGAAGCCGGGAAATCGCCCTTCCCATAGCCGAGATTCCGAAAACAAGGCTGAAGATGAAACGGCACCGGGTAGTAGATGTTGACACCGATTTCCCGCGCCTCCAAATACTTCGCCAACTCGTCGCGGCGAAGCGCGGAGATTACATACTGGTTGTAGATGTGAAACTCCCGCCGGTAGGCGGTCTTGGGCGTCTTCACCTCCGGGATGGATGCGAGCTTTTCGTCGTAGTACTCAGCGTTTCGCTGGCGTCCCTCAGTCCAGTCCTGCAGGTGGGGCAGCTTGACCTGCAGCGCCGCTGCTTGAACTGTATCGAGCCGGAAATTGCCGCCAATGAAGGAATGGCAGTATTTCGGCTTCGCGCCATGCACCCGCAGGACGCGCAGGAAATCAGCGTATTCCTCGTCGTTGGTGACGATTAGACCGCCGTCGCCTATGCCGCCCAAGTTTTTCGAGGGGAAGAACGAGAAGCAGCCGGCTTTGCCGATGGTGCCGACGCATACCGCCTTCCCATTCAACGGATAGCGCGCACCGATCGCCTGTGCGGCATCTTCAACCACCGGTATGCCGTAACGGTCGGCGCAGCTCATCAACGGCGTCATATCGGCGGCTTGACCGTAAAGGTGCACCGGCATAATCGCTTTGACCGTCCGACGCTCGACGCTGGACAAATCTTCCAGCAGTTCCTTGACCTTTTGAGGGTCCATGTTGTAAGTGTCGGGATCTATGTCCGTTAGTAGTATTCGGGCGTTTAAGCGGGCGACGACGCCTGCAGTGGCGAAGAACGAGTACGGCGTGGTGATGACGGCGTCGCCGGGTCCGACCTTCAATGCCATCAATGCCAGCAGCAGAGCATCGGTGCCCGAAGAAACGCCTATCGCCTGCTTTACTCCCAAGTAATCCGCGATTGTCTTCTCAAATTCCGCCACTGCCGGACCCATAATGTAGCCGGTGGAATCTATAACCTTTGCGACCGCATTCAAGAGTTCGCCTCGAATCGTTGCCAGTTGGGGTTTGAGGTCGAGGGCTGGAACGCGCATGTTGGCCTCCCATTGTTGCAAGCAAGTTTGGTTATGCGCTCTCAGGGGCGTCCGAAAGCGCGCGAATCCGCATTCAGTCTATTAGTTATCCTTATGCGGGGAACGTCGTAGAACGACGTCTCGGTGAACTGGATGTCGATCAGCCTCATCAGCCCAAGATTGCAGGCGCTTTCGCCGATAGGACGATAGTAGAGGCTGGAGCGGTTGACGCCCCACAGCTCGTATTGCCGCGCGATGGGTATCATAGGATTGCCCGATTCAATAAGCCCATCGCGGGCTTCAATCGTGCTGACTGGTCTTTTTTAAGATAATTTACACCTTAAGCGCCTGTCCAGTTTATAGGGGGAATTAGGATCTGCTGAAAAACTCCCGATTTTTTACTGTTTGCTGCTGTTTTTTGGTTTGAACTCCTCTTCGCTGTCATTCTGAACATCTTTGTTGTCATTTCCCAGAAAATAGCTCCCTCCAGCCGCGTAGGTCGGGCCTCCGAGCCC
>CAZCEM010000560.1:0-2008 GCA_964497555.1 uncultured bacterium | reverse complement strand
CTAAGCCGATGCGGTGGCAGAACATCACCGAACGCGGCTCGCCGCCGTGCTCGCCCAATCAATGCGGGGCGCGAGAATCTTACGCTTGATGTATTCCTCGTTTTGGGCTTCGTTAGGTTTATCACTTGTCACAGACCTATTCCGCACATTCAAACCTGCCTTCTCGATTAGATCCTTTAGCTTAGGTTCCAGCTCGTCATCTTCATGCACGTGTGAGATGAATATGTTCTTTGTTTCTGGCATTTGTTCCTCCTTGCTTTTGTGTGATTAAGGGAATTTACACGTGCTCATCAGTATTACTTGGCTTGATTATTACTCATCCTCAAATCCAAACCGGATGTTCAGTGTCTTGCAGTTCTCGCTTAGCGTACGCGCCTTGTCGTCGGGAATGCCCTCCGGAATGTCCACATCTATCTCAAGGTGAATCACGACATTTGCATTTGGGAGCTGTGTGAGATGTTGAAGAATCTCTTCTGCGATCTGGGAAGCATCGCGGTATAAACGAGTTGGATTGAGCGTTGTGGTCCCATGAAACCGGCGGCGAGGCTGTACTGTAATCAGATCACCTGTCTTGCCGCTTTTCGCCTGTTCTGTTGTCGTAGTTGTGGTTGGTCCGTTCCCTCCTTTTGACTCGCCGTTTGGTGTCTTCACCAGCGACTTCGGCTCTTCCAAATGTGCCATTGCTTCTGCGGCTGCGTCTGGCTTTATCAAGACTGATTGGTCGTCCAGCACTGGATTGCCGCTCGCGTTCCCGAACATCAAACCTAGGTAACCTCCCTTGTCCTTCACGCCCGCGGCGTATCTGAAGAAATCCCTTGACCTGATCCCCTCCCGGATAGTCTGCAACAGAACCTCCGCATCGCGCAGCCGGGGGAGATAGCAGTAATCCGAGAAGTAACCCCAGAGTTGCTTGACCGGGATGTGGCGCCCGTCGCCCCATAGACCGCGGTCGAGTTCGTTCTTCATCAGCAGCGGCGACCAACGGGTGATGACGTTCTCACCACTCTTGAGTTTCTTGGCAGCGCGAATAGGCAGAGGATCCTCAAAGCCCGATAAGGCAATGGTCTCCATTTCTATTCCGTTCGCGTCCCGCTCCTGAGTCGGCACAATTAGCCAACTATAAGCATTCCGCAGCATTGTCTCAATGGCGTCTTGATGCCTCTTGTGGTTCTGCTCCGCCTGCTGGCGCTGAAAACCGTCGAGGTTGAGTATGGTATCTTTATCGGCGAGGATGGACTTCCAAGCCATCAGATAACGCATCTCGCGCTCCAGAGCTTTATAGCCCTCGTCATCCGCCGCCATAAAGACCAGCATATTGCGGTGGATGCGGGGTGAATTGCCGCGTTTCTCAAGTATATCCCGCGCTTCGGTGAGTGCTGCACTCTTCTTACTGCGGCGGTTGTGGCGAGCCGAGGGCGCAAGAACCACCAGCCGGACCTCCTGCTCGTCTGGGACTTCCTGCGAACCATTCGGACAGACGTGGACGCCCCGCAAGACCTCCTGCTCAAGATTCAATCGCCCTCGTCTGGCCGAAGTCACCTCTTCGCGCAGCCGCTTGATAATTTCGGAATCAATCTCCTGGATTTCAAGTCTGCTGGCGCGCTCCTCAGCAGTCCGGATGAGATTAGGCTGAAGGTCAAACCAATACCGCCGATTGCCCGAGTAGAGATGGGTGAGCCGGTCGGTCAATCTACTGAGGGCGTCGTTGAACAGCGAGACGTTCTCACCCGGCTGGACGACTCCCAACCTGATGCGCAGGTCTTCAATGCCCCTCACCTTCTGCGCCTTGACCGATGGCGCGCTGCCAATGAACGCCGTCCGGGTTATCCGCCGCGCTGCCGAATGCTGGCCGAATCGGGGCAGTTCCTCGTCTATCTTCCGCGGTTCGGAACCATCGCCGTCAACATCCTTGTCCACGACCGCATTCCAGCCGTCGGACAGGTAGCGCGTCAATTCTTCACGAACACGCGGCGCATAGATGGGAACGCTTCCGGGCATAATCATCAGT
>CAZCEM010000559.1:0-2026 GCA_964497555.1 uncultured bacterium | reverse complement strand
GGGGCAGGGGGGTTGCCTTAATTATTAATGAATCTATAAAAGCGAATTGGTATTAAACCGCACCGCCGACAGTTTATCTACTGCCTGCGATATAGAAGCTCATAACGCCGTGGACAGCCCCGCTGTCGCGTCATTTCCCAGACGCGCGTTCGACCCGCAGCATCATCTCCTCCATGCCCAGCACCCGCACCTTCTCCCCCGTCTTGATATTCGTTGATGAGCGGGCGCGCCAGTATTCCCCGCGGACAAAGACCATGCCTTCCAGCGTGAGGTCTTCGATGACCTCTCCAATTTCGCCAGTCAAGCCCTCCTGCCCGGTGGTGGCTTTGCGGAAATGAGCGCGGACGCCCATGAACACCGCAAAGATAGTGAACAGCGTCACCAGAACCACGGTCGTGATTATCACGCTGGCGGAGATTCGCAGCGCGGCTACCGGGGTGTCGATCAGCATGAACGAACCCAGCGCCAGCGCCGTCGCGCCGCCGATGGTGAGCATTCCATAACTTGGCACTTTTAACTCCAGCAAAAGCAGAATGATTCCGAAGACGACCAACACTGCGCCGACGGTGTTCACCGGCAGCGTCTGGAACGCCAGGAACGCCAGCAGCAGGCAGATGCCGCCCACCACGCCGGGGAATATCGCGCCAGGATGGGTTATCTCGAAGATAAGCCCGTAGATGCCCAGCATCATCAGAATATAGGCGATATTGGGGTCGGCGAGCTGGTCCAACAGCCGCTCGTTCCAGTCCATAGGGTATTCCTGGACCAACGCTTGCTGGGTGGACAGCGTTGTCTCGCCGGATTTCAGCTTGACAATCCGTCCGTCGATGCTTCGCAGCAAGGTGTCAACATCAGCGGCAATGAGGTCGATGACGCCCAGTTTGACGGCGTCTTTGGCGGTGATGGAGGCGCTCTCGCGGACGGCTTTTTCAGCCCATTCGATGTTCCGGCCGCGCTCCTCAGCGATGGCGCGGATCATGGCGGCGGCGTCGTTGGTCATCTTTTGGCTCATCACGCCGGAGCCGGACGTATCAGCGGGCTGGCCCGGCATCCCGCCTCCGCCGCCGATGGTTACAGGATGCGCAGCGCCGATGTTCGCGCCCGGCGCCATGACGGCGATGTGCGCCGCTAGGGTTATGAAGACGCCGGCGGAACCAGCCCGCGCACCGGCCGGCGAGACATACACCACCACCGGCACTTCGGAGGCGAGGAAGGTCTGGACGATGTCGCGGGTGGCTTCCAGCAAGCCGCCGGGGGTGTCGAGTTCGATGATGAGGGCTTCAGCGTGGGCTTTTTCAGCGCGTTCAACCGAGCGGATGATGTATCGGGCAGACACCGGATTGATGGCGCCATCGACGCGAATCTTATGCACCTGCGCGGCGGAGGCTGACAGGGACAGTAAAAACAAAACCAATCCCGCCGCCGCGAGAGTAGTCATTTTTAACATGATGATTCCTTTGGATGCCAACGGGAAGCGCATCCTTACCAGCGAACTTTTTTGAGCCTGATGTACAGCGGATTTTTCACGCTTGATTTTAGAGATGGCGCGTCCTATCTTAACCTTGTCGGTCGAAGTCTGTTGGCTGACGGAGGGCTGCCTCCATGTGTCCGCTCAGATCCCGTTTCAGCCTGAGCGGATGAATTAGCCAACGGAGGTTCATCTGAGAGGCACGTAAAGGGCACAGGATAAATCATCGGCGTCCCCAGCTTAACTTTGTCGGAGTATCCTGTTCCCAGGCTTTTCAACACAAGTTCCAAAGCGACAACCTGAACGTTTATTAAAGATAAGGAAAAACCGGGCAATGCGCACGTCTCCGGCAACGGTTTAACAGAGAATAAAACACTTGCAGCCCTATTACAGGGTGTAAAATCATTTGGTCATTTGCTGTCATTCCGAACATCTTTGCTGTCATTCCGAACATCTTTGCTGTCATTCCGAACATCTTTGCTGTCATTTCCCAGAAAATAGCACCTGCGACGCGTAGGTCGGGCCTCCGAGCCCGACCGCCAATCTGCCGCAGTCTAG
>CAZCEM010000558.1:0-2028 GCA_964497555.1 uncultured bacterium | reverse complement strand
AGATTCCAGCCTACGCTGGAATGATGCTCCTTCGGTGCATTCTGCATTCTACATTTTACATTCTGCATTCCGCATTCTACGTTCTGCATTCTGCATTTCCATCACATTTCCGTCACATCTTATCTCCTTATCCTAGCCCAAGATACGCGAATTCGGTGACGATGTGAAGATTTATTTCACTATCCTTCCCCGGCTCAAAGGTTGACGTATTTCGGCCCCCCCCCTCCCTCCGGCGGCACCCAAGTGATGTTCTGGAAGGGATCGGCGATGTCGCAGGTCTTGCAATGCACGCAATTGCTGGGATTCAGGCGCAGGCGCTTGACTCCCGCGTCGTCCTCCACCATCTCATACACCTGCGCCGGGCAGAAATACTGGCAGGGATTGCCGTACTCCTGTAGGCACTGCCCCTCGCAGATGGAAGTGTCAGCGATGTGTAGATGAGCGGGCTGGTGCTCCTCATGGATGGTGCCGGAGGCATACACGTCCGACAGCTTGTCGAAGGTCAACTCCCCGTCGAACTTGCGCTCCATGGATTGACGGGCTTGCGGCATCGCGGACAGACGAGCGATATGCTCGTGATTCGGAATGGCCTCCAATCGTGCTGTGAAGCCCCGCCCGCCGGTGGCAAGCTGCGCGACGGTGTGGATGCCGCCCGCGATTAAGCCGCTCTCGAAGCCCTGGTGGAAGTTGCGGACTTTCCAGAGTTCCTGTTTCGCCCAGCTTTTATCGAAGCGATCCTGGTAGGCTTTCAGGGTTTTGGCAGAATAATCCTCGTTGGATAAGGCTTCGAAGGCGGTTTCGGCGGCCATCATGCCGGCTTTGAACGCCAGATGGATGCCCTTCAGCCGGAAGGCGTCGAGGAAGCCGCCGGATTCACCGACCAGCAGCAGGCCGTCAGCGTATAGCCGGGGCATGGCGAACCAGCCGCCCTCGCTGATGGTTTTCGCGCCATAACGCACCATCTTGCCGCCTTTCAGCAGCGAGGCGATCCAGGGGTGGGTTTTCATCTGCTGGAAGTTGCCGTGCGGGTCGGTGCGGGGGTCTTTATATGCCAATGTGGTCACCAGGCCGATCGCCAGCAGCTCGTCGCTCATGGCATAGATGAAGCCGCCGCCGAAGGTGTCGAAGTCCAGCGGGAAGCCCACGGTGTGATAGACGGTCCCGGCTTTGAGGCGGCCTTTGGGGATCTCCCACAGTTCCTTGACGCCGGTGACATAGCCCTGCGGGTTGCAACCCTTGTCCAGAGCCAGTTCCTTGACCACCTGCTTGGTTAGCGAACCGCGGGGGCCTTCAGCCAGCACGGTGATTTTGGCGTTCAGTTCCAAGCCCGGCTCGAAGTTGCTCTTAGGGTTGCCGTTCTTGTCCACGCCCTTGTCGTCGGTGATGACGCCAGTCAAGCGGCCGTCCCGGAAGATGGGCTCCGCTCCGGCGGTGCCTGTAAAGCACATGACGCCGGCTTCCTCGGACTGAGCGCCGAGCCACTTGACCATCTGCTGCAACGAGACAATGTAGCAGCCGTGGTTGTTCATGGCGGCGGGCAGGAAGGGGGCTTTAATTTTGCCCTTGGGAGTCAGGAAGAACAGGGCGTCTTTGTTGACCTTGGTGGCCAAGGGGACGTCGCGGTCGCGCCAATCGGGGTACAGTTCGTCCAAGCCCTTGGGATCGAGCACCGCGCCGGACAAAGAATGGTCACCGAACTCAGCGCCCTTCTCGACCACCATGATCAGCAGTTCTTCGTTGGCAGCCGCGCCTTTCAGGGTGCCGTCCTCGCGGGCTGTGCTGATCAGCCGGGTCAGATATATCGCCGTCGCAAGTCCCGCGGGGCCGCCGCCGACTATCAGAACATCGACATCCATGGATTCACGCTGAACGTCCATTGAAACTCCAGTTGAAGGAACTTAAACACAAAGGGATGATTGATTGTATTAAGGGGGGAGAAAATACTTGACACCCGCTGTCATTCCCGCGCAAGCGGGAAATGCCAACTGCTGTCGTTCCCGCGAAAGCGGGAATCCAGCCCCAAATCCC
>CAZCEM010000557.1:0-2030 GCA_964497555.1 uncultured bacterium | reverse complement strand
TTTAGCCGGGACCTTGTTCGATGATAACGGCGCTCCGTCATTCTACCTGGTTAAAACCACGCCTGACCCCGATTCTGTCTCCGATCCTGGTTTCATCGCGTATCCTGCGTCTATTCGCCTTTCCCCCGCCTATCCCAACCCCTTCAACTCCTCCACCCGTGTCGAATTCGGGCTGCGGAGAGTCGGAGCGGCGCGACTGGAGGTGTTCGATCCGCTGGGGAGGAAGGTCAAGGATTTGCTGCCCGGTCAGATGTTGTCGGCAGGCAGCCATGCGGTAAGCTGGGATGCGGAGGGCTTGCCTTCGGGAAGGTACTTAATCCGCCTGAAGACCGCCGAAGGCCAGCAGACTGCGAGGTCGGCAGTTTTAATAAAGTGATCTTTAAAACACTAAGAGCACCAAGAACACAAAGACAGTTTTTTAACAAGGATGTTCAGGATGAATAGGATGAATCCTGATTATCCTGTTAAAGAGAAAAATGAACCTTTACGAAAGACTTTTCGGTCAAGATAAACCCGGCGTCTGGGTGCTCATCGACCCGGACAGCTTGGATTTACCGGAATTGGTGGTCAATGCCCAAGCCGCTGAAACCGGAGGCGCGAACGCGATTCTGGTCGGCGGCAGCTTCCTCAGCCACGACCGCTTCGACGAGTCCGTAAGGCAGATCAAGGAAGCCGTCAAGCTGCCGGTGATCCTGTTCCCCGGCAACAGCCGCCAGTTGTCGCGCCATGCCGACGGGATGCTGTTCACCTCGCTGCTGTCGGGACGCAATCCACAGTACCTCATCGGTGAGCAGGTGATGGCCGCACCGCTGGTGATGCGCATGAGGCTGGCAACCATCCCCACCGCCTACCTACTGGTTGAATCTGGTCGGATGACTTCCGCGCAGTTCATATCCGACACCAATCCCATCCCCGCGGACAAGCCCGAACTGGCGTTGGCGCACGCCCAAGCCGCCAAGCTGTTGGGGATGCGGGCAGTGTATCTGGAAGCTGGCAGCGGAGCTGAACATCCTGTGCCTCCCGCTATGATCCGGATGGTGGCAAAGGGCGTCGATTTGGCGGTCATCGTTGGGGGCGGCATCCGCTGCGTCGAAGACGGCGTCGCAGCGGTGACTGCCGGCGCGAAGGTCATCGTGGTGGGCACTATCATCGAGAAACTGGGCGGCGCTTTCGTCGAGGAACTGACGGAGGCGGTCCGCAGTCGTCATTGAGTTCCCATAGCCTCAGCCTGACCGAGGGAAAATCCACGCCACGCGATATCAATTTGCGACCCGGTGATCGCGTGTTGTTCACCCAGCTTCGCGCTATGGGCGACACCCTGCTCTGCACCCCGGCGATACGGGACTTCAAACGCTCCTTCCCGACCGTCGAACTGGACTTCCTCACCGAAAATTTGCCTGCCCAAATTCTGAAAAACAATCGCCACCTGCGTCGAGTGTGGATTTCTCCGCCTGCAAACGCTAAATTCTCTGAATATATCAAGTTAATGCGGGACTTGCGGCGGGAACAATATCGCTGCGCGGTCGATTTCTTGTGCATCCCCAAATCAGCGGCAATGTTGTTCTTCTGCGGGGCGAAGGAGCGTTTGGGCTACGGGTTGCGCGGTCGAAGTTGGGCTTATACCCAGTCCATCCCTCGTCGCCGTGAGGTCATCTATAGCCCGCTGACCAAGTACGACCTGCTGAAACCGCTGGGAATAACGCCCGTCGATCCACTGCCGGAGCTGTTCCCCGACGCGGAGGATGAACGCTGGGCGGATCAAAGACTAACCGAACTGGGAATTTCCGGTGAGCAATTGTTGATCGTCTTGGCGCCCTGGTCTAAGCGGGAATGGCGGCGCTGGCCCGTCTGCGAATGGGTGAAGCTGATTCAGGCGGTGGATGCGCGGTTGGAGGCGGTGTGGCTGCTGTTTGCCTCGGAAGGCGAGCGACCGCTTCTGAGTGATCTGGAGCAGTCACTTGGGGGGCGGATTCGCTGGGCGCAGCCGACCGATCTGCTGAAAGCCGCAGCCTTGATGAAGCGGTGTAGGT
>CAZCEM010000556.1:0-2039 GCA_964497555.1 uncultured bacterium | reverse complement strand
CCGCACGACCGCTTCGACCCGGAGAAAGGCGACGTGGAATTGACCGGAATGAGCGGTGATATTCACGTGGAGGCTGAATATTAATCCCTAACTCTGCATTTTTACGTAATATGAAACCCTAGCTTATCGATAAGTTTCCTGGTTTTCTCGGTGATCTCACAGAGATGCCAGGTGTCCCCAATTTTTATCTGCTTGATTTCCGTCAGATGGTGCAAAATATCCATCGGCGCATATTTGGTGAGCAGCTCTTTCTCCCGCAACCGGTGGTAGACCGCATAATACCAGGTGAGCGCCAAGAAGTTGATGAAGCACCAGCCTTCGAGGGCGGTATCATCCTGCATATAGGAATGATCGGCCTGCAGAATGTTTTTCAAGGCATCAATCATCACCTCGATCTCATTGCGCCCCTTATAATAGGTATACACCGTCGGTGCCGACAACGCCTGGCGATCGGTCAGCAGCGCCAACGTGCCGAAGTGTCCGCATTTCTGTTGAAAGCGCTCCAGTGTATACTGTTCGGGGTCGCTGGACATTCGTGCCAGATAATCCTGCTCTTCCTGGACGCGAAGACGTTCATCCAGAAAGAGGTGCAGGGACAAGTCGTCCAGCGTGCTCGTCTGATACCAGAGAAACCGATCGCCATAGGCAAAATGCCCGGCGAAGCCGCTCTTATCCGTGCTCCGGGTAGGGGTGTAGTCGATGTCCTGCAGCGTGCGGCGAAGCGGCAGGATAAAATGGAGTTGTGCCTCCTGCAGGGCCGCCATATTCTGGCGCGAATAAAAGCCCTTATCCCCGATGAGGATGGCGTCGGTAATCCCGCTCTCCTTCAACGTCAACTGACAAGCCTTGATCTCCCGAATATTGCCCGGCAGCAGGCGGTAAAAGAGCGGCTGGTGGGCGACAGCCGAAAAAATGAAGAACAGATTAATCTGGGGATCGCTGATCTGCGCGGAGTTATACCCGTAATGGGCGAGCGAAAGCTGTTGCGACTGGGTGAAGAGATGGGTGACGTCCAACAGCAGGTGATCTGCCGGCGTGATGAAACGTTGCAGATAGGCCACGATCTGCTCCCGCTGGGCGCCGATCGCCCGGAGGCAAGCACTCACCGTGCGCTCCGTCAGCCGCACATCGGCAAACCGCTCCGACAGCCAGCTATGGGTAAAGTGAAAGGCCATCGCCTTCAAGGGGGCATGATAGAGAAGCCGGGTGAGGAGCATGACGACCATCGTGCCCCACCACTCCGGGAAGTAGGCTTTCAGGCTGGTCAGACTCTCGGCCATCAGTTGGCAAAGGACCGTGGTGGCGCCATATTCTTTTACCCGGAGCGGGGCCAGCGTGCGGGCGTCGGGCACCCGTGTGGTGCGTGACGGCACGAGACCGTCCGGAGTGACCTTCCCGAGACAGCGTCCGGTGATCTTTTGCGCGCGGTGTTTCTCTGGATTCCATCGACTGGAGATCTGATAGAGGTAGTAGTGGCCGTTGATGAAGTGGAGTTCCGTGCCTTTCGTTTTGTGGCGCAATGCCCAGTCGGGAAAGCTCATGGGTGCATCCCCCCAGGATAGTATTATTCCGTAACTTACGGTATATGATACCATCAAGTTGGTGGGGTGTCAATAGGGTCTCTGGGGAAAGCAACCTTCGTGATTGTAAAGGTAAGAGCCGCCAGATTGCCGAATCAGGAGCACTGGGAGGATGTTTCTCCCACAATTATTACGTAATTATTGCGGAGTTAGGGATCCATACGTGTATCTCGACCGATTCGCTGAAGGCTGTTTCACATAAAAATGCCAAGGCACAAAGCCTCGGCGGGATTTCCGATTCACTTCGTGTCGCCTCTGGACCGGATCCACATTTATTATACCATCGACTCGCCGTGCGCGAAAGAGAAGAATCGTTAATACCGGTGGCAGAACGAAGGGATTGGCGTTTGCCGGGATAACGCGGAACGGGTGGGCCGTACGAAAACGATTCCGGCTGATTTGTTGTATAATCAGGATATCCCCCGCTGTGAAGGAAGCCGCGAATGCACAGGACTATAC
>CAZCEM010000555.1:0-2050 GCA_964497555.1 uncultured bacterium | reverse complement strand
AGCGACATTTTAAAGCAAACGCATGATGGTTAGGGTTAATAATAGGCGAGTTGTCCTTCTTCTGGCGGCTATAGCGTCGCTGAGTATGTTCACGACGTCCAAAGCCAGCCCAAAGGATACGGTTCGTTTGACCTTTCGCATGGAAGGCACTTCGGAACGCCGGCTGTCGGACCTAATCGACCGGGAGGCTCAAGCCCTCGTCCCGGCGGACAGCATTCCATCTATAACCGCTAACTCGATGCGGGCATTGGCGAAGAAAGGCTATCCGCTGGCGGAGGTCGTCGGCATTGAAGAGGAGTCCGGCGTCCCGGCGTCGATGGTGATAACCTTCGAACCGGGTTGGCCCTTGGAAGTTCAATGGATTGACGAAGGCGGATCCGGGAATGTCGAGGGGATTCAGCGAGTCTCGGAGGCAATGCTGCGGGAAGCCGCGGTGTCAGCGCTGGACAGTCTGACCGATTCGGGATACCCATTGGCGGAGGTCACCTTCGAACCGCGCTTCATCACCTTGACAGATAGACTAACCGCCGAGATGGCGAAGACAAGCCATTCGGGCCCGTTCCTGCGGGTGAACGCCCTGAAATTTCCCGGTGCTGTGAACACTCGAACCAAGACTCTAGCGCAAATCACCCGCATCCGACGGGGGGACGTGTTTTCGAGGACGGCAGCGCTGCGCGCGGTGGATTACCTTCGGCGGGAGGATTATATCGCGTCCGTCGAGCCGGCTAATCTAACGATGGTTGGTCCGGGTCTGGCGGAACTATCGTTTCGGCTGAGCGAACGAGGCGCCAATCGGATATCTGCTCTGGCGGCTTACGACCCCACCCTTGATAGACCGGTCGGGCAGGTGCATCTGCGGTTTGGAAATTTGATGGGCACCGGTCGAAGTCTGGGGATAAGCTGGGAGAGTTTAACGTCTTATCGCCGCCGGTCGGCGATAGCCTACCGCGAGCCATGGCTGTTGGGAAAACCTGCAGCGGTGGAAGCGGGATTCAGCCAACTGAGAGGCGATTCGACCGGTACGAATACTGCGTTTAAACTCGGCGCCGACTGGAGGCCTCAACTAAGCTTGACGTTGCGGGTGCAGACCGGCTGGGAGACCTTTGCGGCGCCGGATCCTCAGGACAATCGCTACACGGTTACATTGGAGGGCGGGCTGGAGTGGGACGACTGGGATCATCCCTGGAATCCCCGCCGGGGCTGGCGGGCAGAGACCTCGAGGAAGCTGGGCTTTAGATCCGACCGGCACGGCGCTCGTTCCGAACTCACGCGGGATCGGGCGTCATTCTTCGTAGTTTCACCGCTGTCGGGCAAGCTGCTCTCAATTCTGCACGGGGCCTTGGACGACACGCGCGGAAGCGATTTGCTGATTGACGATGTGATTCGATTGGGTGGAACCGAAACCATGCGGGGTTACTCGGAGGAACGCTATCCCACCGAGGGCGCGGCTTGGGGAGGTTGGGAAGGGCGCTGGCGGCCCGACGAGGGCGGCTACGTAGGGCTGTTTGTCGATCAGGGCTGGCGTTACCGGCGGTTTGAGGCTGAGACGGGCAGGATTTGGCTGACGTCCTATGGTTTCACCGGACGTGTTGAAACTCGTGCGGGGCTGATAGGCATGGACTTGGGCTGGGCAATAGGCGAGCCCTTTCAGCGCGGGCGGCTGCACTTGAGGTTTGAAAACAGGTTTTAAAAATAAGTTGGAAAGATGGGGCGCCGGGTGTCCCCATCCTGTGCTGCTTCTTTTCCAATTGGGGGGCGGACTTTCAGAGCCTCTCCGATAATTCAGAAATGAATGCTGAAAACGCCGACCGCTGTCATTCTCTTGAAAATAGCAATCTGGACGCGTAGGTCAACCGTCTCGGTTGACAAGCGGGACGCTTATCCTACGCTAGCTCAGGCAATTTTCAAGCTCTGTTGCGCCGCTTGCGACATTGCGTTTTACCGATTTTTAAATTTACTCAGATTCTGAGGATTTAATCTTCAGGCTGTCTTGAACCAAAGCTCTCTATCCACAAATCCACCGCTTCCTTCAGGTTTTCCTGGGCTTCCT
>CAZCEM010000554.1:0-2055 GCA_964497555.1 uncultured bacterium | reverse complement strand
CGCAACGCAACAAACTAATGAAAATAGCCCCTGTCCACATCGTCCACATCGTCCAGATCTTCTTAGATGGCTGAGTCTATTTTCAAAGGAATGAAGGTAGATTGCTTCATCCGCCTTCCGCGGATTCGCAAACATAGGAAAGTCGGACTGAAAGCCCGTCCATTAGCTGCTGAGAGAACTCGGCTGACCGTTTCGCAGATATTATGTCGAGAAGCTCCTTCCTACTTGCATTGATTGGATTGACGGTTTATATTTCTACGATGAGCGCCTTTGACATCAGCCTTTTTTAGATTGTAAATGAAACTCCACCTGACATTCTCCGACGAGAATCCCTCCAAACCCGTCGTCAGCGTTGAATCCGGCGAAAAAATTGCGCTGGTGCGGCGTGAACGATGGCAGCAATTCCTCGCACTGCTGGTCTATCGCTGCCTGACCGGCGTCGAAGACGGCTGGGTTCGTCTTGACGAGATTCAGAACCTGTCCGCGTTCCATCCTTCGCGGGACAAGGTTATCGGCAAATATCTCGCCACCAGCCGCTTTGAGTTCCCCACCGAGGTCACCCGCTTCCTCAATCGGACCATGGACGTCAGCACCACCGGTCCGTACAAGCTGATTCTGGGGCGGGAGAACATCGACACCGACCTGCCTCGCCTGGAGCATTACCTGGAGCTGGTCACCGTCCGCTCACTGCCCGACCGCATGGACTGCCAATCGCTATGGCTGGCGTCGCAATTGACGCTCGACAAGTTCGAGCTGAAGAGCTGCCTGCAGATACTCCAGAACTACATTCAAATCGCGGACAAAGAGGAGCCGGTACCGGATTATCAGCTCCCGCTGGCCTATATCCGCATGGCGCGCGTGGGGCGGCTGGCATACGAGAACGACATCGACGTGATGATGGCAATTAAAACCGCCTGGGAACTGTCCGAAAAGATCAAGGCGCCCTACGAGAGGCGGATGCTTCTGGCCTACACGCTCGCGGTGGAAGCCATCATAGTTGGCAAGGATGAGAACACCTATAAAGCGATAAAGCGCTTGAACAACCGAGCGTTGGCGATTCTGGACGAAATCGCGGAGGAGACGCCTGACAAGGTGGGCTTGCTGGCTCATATAAACTACACCAACTACAACGCGGCGGTGTTCAACAGCACCAGTCCTTACAATCCCCGCCTGGAGTGGGCGGATCAGCGCGATCTGGAGCGGGCGCTGGAGTTATATGGTCGTCTGGAGCAGATAGGCGCGCCGCTGCTGGTGGACGTCGAAAAAGGCATTCTGGAGGGCACCAGCCTATTGATGGTGTCGATACGGGCGGTATTGGGCGACGAGGATTTACCGGAGGGCTATCTGGAGCGTTATCAGCAGACCATTGCGCGGGACGCGGTTTCACGGTTCATCACGCTGAACACAGGGGTTTGGATCCGGCAGTATTATCAGAAGCGGGGTGATTTAAGGCGGGCTTACAGCTTTGGGCAGGAGTGCTTGATATCCCATGTGAATCTGCATGAAACCCGCAAGTTCCAATGGCTGGTGGCAGACCAGAAGGAGTTGAAGGAGAAGATGGACAACGCCAAGGGATATTAAGGGGTGCAATTTTTTTGAACATTGAAAAAATGCGCCAAAGGCGCATCATTCCAGAAAGGCGCATCATTCCCGCGAAAGCTGAAATCCAACTTTCAAACTTTTAAACTTTTGAACTTTTAAACTTCTTAAGACGCATCATTTCCCAGAAAATAGCCCCCCTCCTACCGCGTAGGTCGGGCCTCCGAGCCCGACCGCCAATCTGCCGCAGCCTAGCCTGACACCAGTGTGCCGCAGGGTGTCCGCACCCTGCGGTTGCTGCTATTTTCATCTTCCGTGGCGGGGGAAGCCACCATGACAATTCCCGCGAAAGCTGGAATTCAACTTTCCAATTTTCAAACTTTTGAACTTTTGAACTTCTTAAGACGCATCATTCCCGCGAAAGCTGAAATCCAGAAGGAATTAGGGCTGGATTCCCATTCTCGCGGGAATTGTCATGGTGGCTTCTCCACCACGGAAGATGAAAATAGCAGCAAC
>CAZCEM010000553.1:1611-2058 GCA_964497555.1 uncultured bacterium | reverse complement strand
TCGCGTGACAGACGAATCGGAAACCATAGCGTTGGGAGAAGGCTTCCATCTCCGGAACGATGACCGCGCGGCTTCCCGCGCCGCGCAGCCGAGCCAGATTCGTGTTGTCAATAATGCACTTGGCGGCCGCGTAGCCCCAGAACATCAAGGCCTCGTGCAGGAAGCACTTCATCACGAAGCGCGTGAAGACGCGATAGAACTTCAAGTACCGCCGTTTCGAGTACCGCAGGTAGATCAAGCTGGCGATCACCGTGATCCATTGCACCCCGAGCTTCACCCGGTAGAGCGATGTGTCATGCTGCATCTCGGCGCCCGGCTCGTCGGGCACACGGTCGCAACGCGCCGGCTGGCTGCGGCTCAGTTCCAGCTCGCGCAACATCCGCGTCAGCGTCGAGTAACCGATCTGAATGCCGTGCTCCTCGACCAGCTTCTCGCGGATTCGCTGCA
>CAZCEM010000553.1:0-1601 GCA_964497555.1 uncultured bacterium | reverse complement strand
CTGCATCCAGCCATCGCACTCGCGGTACAGACGTTCCAGCAGTTGGGGGTCAATCTGCTTCTTGTCGCTCCGGTTCCGGCGGGCGGACTTTCCCTGCTGCTTGACGATCCTCCGCACGGCATTGCGGCTGATGTGCAGGCAGCGGCTGATCTCCCGCAGCGACATCCCCTGTTGAGGTAACTGATAAAGGGCATTCCTCACGTCCGGTTCGATCATAGAACTCCTCCATCTTGTGGAAGAACGAATCCCGCCGGCTCAACAGGCCGGCGAGCAACAGATTAGCCTGGGCAAAAAAGCCCCGGCTTTGCAGACGCGGACTGTCGCACCGCGTCTGCACGTGCTGCATCGCTTGCAGCAGCCGCTCGAGTTCCCGTAGCAGGCGGCGTTCGCCTTCGCTCAGACCCTCGGGGTCGTCCGGAACCGCCTGCATCTGGTCCAGCGTCCATTTCCAGCGGCCCTGGTCGATGGCCTGACGCAGCGCCGACGGACCCCGGAAGTATCCCTGAGCCAGCAAGTCGATCTCGCGGACGCTGAGCTGCGCTCCGGCCAGAGCCTGCACGAAACGTTCAATCTCCCGGCGAGCCACCCCGTTCATGCGCATGAACGGCCGTAACGTGACCATGTACGAGTAGACCGGGAACGCGCCGCGGAACAGAATCTGTGGGATCGACACGCTCATCTCGCTGAGCAGATGGCGACGGGTGCTGACCCACGCCTTGCTGCGCGAAAGCATCTCGGCCACGTCGGCGACCGTCAGCTGATGCGCGCGCAACAACTCCTCGACGAAGCGGGCCTGTTCGAGGATGCTCAGCGTCCTCTGCCGGTGGGCGCTCAGCAAGCTGGCGATGCCCAGCGTTTCGTCTTCGCCCCACGAGACATACGGCACGCATTCCAGGCCCAATTTCGCGGCACACCGATTGCGCCGGAAGCCATCCAGCAGCAAGCGGCCTTGCGGCGTGTCGACACCGCCCAGCGGCTCTTCGATCCCGCGTTGGGTGATCGAAGCCAGCAGGCGCGCTTCGGCAGCGTCGTCCCGCAAGCGGCAACCGAATTCGCAGCGAAGATCTTTCCGATCCGCATTCCGCGGATGCGTCAGGAAGCGAATCCCACAACGACGGCAGCGGACCGCACAGCTTGCCAGATCCGGATGCGCGCGCAAGATGGCATCCAGCGTCCGCTGATACTGACGAACAAGCGGACGGGCACGCTTGTCCCGATGCCAATTCCGGCGAAACGAAAAGAACTCGCCGACGGCTACGACAAAAACGCCAAGTTCTCGGTTAGAATACTGATGTTGTTGTGCATGTCCCCGTCCTACTCACTCGACGCCATCGCATCGAGGGGCAGGGCGGGGATTTTTTCATGGTTTTACCCAGACCACTGTTCCTCTGCTCAAACAACCGATTCACCCGCTAATCGCCATCTCGCCGCACTCCTTTGCGCAGACCGTCACGTCTCACCACGTACCCCAAACACCCTACTGGGAAAAAAGAACCAGCCGTCGCCAACCCGGATTCCAAGACCAGCCCCAACTATTTCTCTTCCAAGTAGTGGCCCCATTTAGCAGAGCATGCCGGGGTCAACAAAGCTGAGCGGCATAG
>CAZCEM010000552.1:0-2061 GCA_964497555.1 uncultured bacterium | reverse complement strand
GCATCATTCCAGCGAAAGCTGGAATCCAGAAGGAATTAGGGCTGGATTCCCGCTTGCGCGGGAATTGTCATGGTGGCTTCCCCACCACGGAACATGAAAATAGGTCGCGTAGGACAAGCGTCTCGTTTGTCAACCGAGACGGTTGACCTCCGTGGGAAACCTATTTTCTGGGCAATGACAGTAGAAAAGATTCAAGAATCGTGTGTACCCACACGAAACAGTGATGAGCCATCCGGTCTTTAAATCCTTCTGGATCCCAGCTTTCGCTGAAATGATGACTGACAGGTACCAGTTTTGCGCATGGTTATATGCCAAAAAGAAAATGCACTGAGTAATAACAAGTAATAGGACCCCCAGGGCGGTCTTCCCGCCGCCCCGGGGTATCCTTAGCTGTGCTTATTGCTGCGCCTGCACCCACTTGGTCGAAACCGACTTCGGACGGGTGATGGCTGTGCCCACCGCGCGGTTGATGATGAGCTGCGACAACATGCCCATTGCCCGCGAGACGCTGAACAACACCGTGTAGTACGGGAACTCGGTCAAGCCGAAGTGATACAGCAGCGCGCCAGAGCCCGCGTCCACGTTAGGCCACGGATCCTTGACCTTTGGCTTGCCGTCGGCACCAAGGAATTCCTTGGCCAGGATTTCAGGCACCACCTTGAAGGTCAGAGCCACCGTCTGATAGACCGGGTCGTCAGGCATGTACTTCGCTCCGAATTCCATGAATCCAGTGAAGCGCGGATCGGTCACCCGCAACACCGCGTGCCCGTAACCCGGAACAACGCGACCTGAGAGCAGCGTCTCCAGCGCGTAGTCGTGCAGGTCCTTTTCAGAGGGAACGCCATTGAACTTGTTGATGGTGTCGAGGATCCAGCCCAGGCACTCTTGGTTTGCCAAACCATGAAGCGGACCCGCAAGTCCGTTCAAACCAGCCGAGACCGCATAGAAGGCATCAGACAACGCCGAGCCGACGGTGTGGCAGGTGAACGCTGATACGTTGCCGCCTTCATGGTCGCTGTGGAAGTTCAGATACAAGCGCATGAGCTTGGCAAAGTTGCCGGTCGGATCGGGCAGCCCCAGCATCCGGGCGTAGTTGGCGCCCCAGTCGAGGTTGGTCATGTAAGGAATAGGGTCGCCCTTGCCGTAGCGGATGCGATACATGCCCGCGGCGATAACCGGCAGCACGCCGAGAATGCGCAGGGCGTCATCCATCATGGGAATCCAGTACTCTTCCTTCTTCATGCCCTTGTCGTACCAAGCGCGAAAGGTGGATTCCTTCTCCATCACGAGGATGGCGGTGTCCAACATGCACATCGGGTGCGAGTCGGCCGGCATGGCGGTCAGGACGTCCCAGACGTAGTCGGGAACGTGCGACCGCGCCGCGATGTCGAGCTGCAACGCTTCCTTGGCTTCCTTATCGGGGATTTCGCCGGTGAGCAGCAGATAAAAGATTTCTTCGGGCCACAGATGCTTGATTTCCAGCAGCGGAAAGCCGCGGATGATCAGGCCCATATCGGGTTCGACGACCGAAGTGTCACAGATCATGCCTTTGACGCCGCGCATGCCGCCGTAGGCTTGCGCAACGGTAACGGAGGAAATGACCTTGTCACCTTTCTCCTTCTGGAGATTTTTGATTTCCGCGCGCATCTGCGGAACCAGGGAGGCGAACTTTTCTTGTAACGTCATCTGGAAGGACCTCGCTTTTTTTGGGTTTACAATAAACGGACCAAGAACGCCCCTTGGACGACTTGTTCCGACTAACTGACGCAGGGATCGGTCGAAGCGGGGGAATCGAAGAGACAGCGCTTTTTAACCGAAAGATTTTAACAGAATATGTTAGGTGATTTTTAATTAAAAGTCAACAAGAAACCGACAAAGAGCGCCTTCGGCAGCGAAATTCTCCATCGGTGACTTCCGCTCATTCATCCAATCCCTCGCGTACCGTCGGACTTGCTCCACCGAGTTGAACCTTTTGCTTTTTCTGAAAATTCTTTTATATTATCTAAATAGGGTCTGCTGAAAAACTCTCTATTATGAGAAAATATGAGGCTTACGTGGGGG
>CAZCEM010000551.1:0-2062 GCA_964497555.1 uncultured bacterium | reverse complement strand
GCTCGGAGGCCCGACCTACGCGTCGCAGGCGCTATTTTCTGGGAAATGACAGCGACCGGCGTTTTCAGCATTTATTTACGAATTATCGGACAGACTCTGAAGTCCGCCCTCAGGTCGAGAGGCAATTTATCCTCTTCCGTGCCTTCCGCGGCCGGAACTCCTTTGTTCAAATCGAATTATCATATTATATTCTTGTTCAGATATTTTCCTTTGGGTTCGCTCCCGCCCGTAACACCCGTACCCGCTTTCAGGAGTAATCATGATCCGAACTGCTGATGTATTTCTCATCCGTTTGACAGTGGTCTTGCTGGCTCTGGCTATGTTTCCGCTGATTCCGCCCGGCATCGCCTGGGCTGGGGCGCCGGATGATGATGTGCTTCCCGGGAGGTGCATCTTCAAGATTGCGGCGCCGCATCAAGCAGACTTGCCGGAAGACGGCGCTGAACGGTTCGGATATGAACCGCTCGACCGGTTCATGGACGAAATCGAAGCTGTGTGGGTCAAGCGCAAGTTCCCGCACTGTCTGCCGCCGCGACCCGGCGGCGTGGATTTGACGCGGGTGTATGTACTGGAGTTCCCGTCATACATCGACGTCGAATCCATGGCCTACCGCCTTTCCTTAGTGCCGGGCGTTGAATACACCCAGCCCTGGTTCGTCAACCGCATCTTCCTGGACCACAATGACCCCTTCCGCAACCGGCAGTGGGCGCTCGACATCATGGACGCCAACCAAGCGCACGACATCTGCACCGGAAGCGCGGACGTAGTCATAGCCGTCTGCGACAACGGCACCGACATGGATCACGAAGACTTGGTCGATAACATCTGGAACAACCCCGGCGAACAAGAAAACGGCCAGGACGACGACCAAAACGGCTACGTTGACGACCTGCACGGCTGGGACTTCACCTCCGGCGGGCGCGGCGACAATAATCCCAACGACGACGCCAACCACGGGCATGGCACCCACACCGCCGGCATCGCCTCGGCTGTAACCAACAACCGCCTTGGCATCGCTTCCGTCGCCTATAGCTGCAAGCTGATGATTGTCCGCTGCGGCTCGGGTGAGCGCGTAACCGCAGGTTATGAATCTATTGAGTACGCTGCCGCCAACGGCGCTGACGTCGTCAACTGCTCTTGGGGCGGAACCCGCACCGGCGCCAGCGACCGGGACGTCATCGACTACGCCCAGGAACATGACGTCATGATCGTCTGCGCCGCGGGCAACAGCAGAACCAGCACCCGCAACTACCCCGCGGCCTACGACTGGTGCGTAGCCGTCGCCGCGACCAACCAGAACGACAACAAAGCGGACTTCTCTAGCTACGGCGATTGGGTCGATATCGCCGCGCCGGGAGTCGATATCTACAGTTGCACCGTCAACAACGACTACCGGATGTGGGAAGGCACCTCCATGGCTTCGCCCTATGTGGCTTCCACCGCGGCGCTAATCAAGTCCGAGTATCCCGAAATGAGCGTTGACGCCATGAAACTGTTCCTCTTCAACGGCGTGGAGCCGGTGAACGACAACCGCATCGGCGCCGGCCGCGTCAACGCCTTCTTGGCGCTACGAGCCATGGAATATCCCGTGCTTGAGATGCGCGATCTAACGCTGACTCGTGAAAACAACGGCAACCAGCGCGTCGATCCCGGCGAACGCGCCGAGTTCACCTTGCGGGTCAGCAACTTCGGACGCGAAGCCACCGACATTACTACGGTAATAAGCTCCGAAGACCGGACCATCAGCTTTCAGCAGGACGAAGTGCATTACCCCGACCTGGCTACCGGACAAAGCGCGGTCAACACCGAAACGCCCTTTATCTTCACCGTCGAGCAAGGCGCCATTTCACATTCAACTACACTGCACGTCCACCTGACCGCCCAGCCGCATGATATCGACGTCGAGAAGGAATTTGATCTCCTTATCGGTCATCCGGCGGTGCTGATTGTCGATGACGACGACGGCGGCGAATATGAGCGAGTCTTCAGCGACGCCCTGATAAACTTGAACCTCGGCTACCAGCGCTGGGACGTGTTGATGGAAAACACTCCCTCCGTTGAC
>CAZCEM010000550.1:0-2064 GCA_964497555.1 uncultured bacterium | reverse complement strand
AGGCCGCCGCGCCCACCAGAGATGCAGGGTTGACGGGTGCCCGTGCCGGATGGACTTCTCCCGCGACGACTCCGCGTTGATCTCCTTTAGGGGCAGGGCGACTTCAATCAGTTTCTTGCGTGGATTACCCTCCTTGTCATTCCCGTCTACACGGGAATTCGGCATCTTCTCTTTCAATTCATATGACCCTGCTTATTCCTATCTCCATTCTTATTAGGCTTGGGGAGTTTCTTGACCGCCTCTTCAAAATCCTTTTCAACCGGTGATGGTTCGTCCAGCATTCTAATGCGATATTTTTCATACTCCGCTTCAGCCTTGCGAAGAGCCTCCTCATGCGAGATTAAACCAGCGTGCGTCAATATCTCCCGGTCGCCGAGCCTTAGGAAATCATCCAGTTTCGCCGTCCAATCCGTCATATACATAAGTCTGCGATTCAGCGCCTGAAGTTCGGCAAATTCCAAATACGCATTGACGATGCGGTTCAGGGCGTCGAGTTCTTCGAATGTCAGATAGTTCTTGGCAATGGCGGCCTCGCTCTTGCTTGGTCTGGAGCCTTGGAAACTGGTCATCCCCATATCGGGTTTGGTCGCATCGGCGCGGCTGTGAACTATCTCCGCGGCGGTATGTCCGTGAGCCGCCCAGTGCATCTTGTTCTGAACTGTCTTGAAGAAAAGCAGCGTCACCTCGGCTTTGGGATCATAGTCAACGCTGGTGGCGTATATTTCCAGGACCTTCTTCCAGAAGATCTTCTCCGACGACCGAATATCCCGAATGCGCGCCAGCAACTCGTCGAAGTAACTGCCCCCCCCGGCTTGCTTCAACCGCTGGTCGTCAAGCGCAAATCCCTTAACGATATATTCCCTCAGTCGCTGCGTCGCCCAGATGCGGAATTGCGTGCCGCGCAGTGAATTAACCCGGTATCCAACCGATATAATTGCGTCAAGGTTGTAATACTCGACCTGATAGGTCTTGCCATCGGCGGCAGTTGTTGCAAAAACTGCAACAACTGAATCTCGCGACAACTCACCGCTCGCGAAAATCGCTTTCAGATGGCGGGAAATGACGGACTTGTCCCTTTGAAATAGTTCTGCCATCTGGTTCAGCGAGAGCCAAACGGTCTCCCTATCCAGCCTGACCTCCACTCGGGTCGAACCGTCGGGAGATTGATAAAGGATCAATTGGGATTGCGGTTGTTGTTCGTTCATTCTACACTCTGCATTCTGCACGCTTCACTTGTCAATCCTCTTCGTCTCCCGCGACGACTCGGCGTTGATCTCCTTCAGGGGCAGGGCGACTTCAATCAGTTTCTCGCGGATGGCGGGCTGCTCACTCTCCTTGCTTCTCCTTGCGGGGTTTGAGGGACGATTTCGGCTTGGCCGATAAGGTCGTCCAGGTCATAGGTAATAGTCGTGACGGCGAAATCGGGCTCCTTCAGGAACGGCTTTCTCAAGTATAACGGCTCGGCGGCGCGGTCGCCGTCCACTTCCACGATAGCGATGATGCTCTGCTCAGGTTTATTAAGCGCGGTCAGGATTTCATTCTTGCTGATTGTTACAGTGCGGGCGCCGGCGGCGCGGCCCTTGACCTCGATGAATAAGATTGAGCCGTCCTGAGGGTTGTGGGATTCAATGTCGTAGCCGATCTTGAGCGCGCTGACGTCCTTCGGCTCCCAGCCGCGCTCGCGCTCGCGCTTCATC
Organism: uncultured bacterium; assembly: GCA_964497555.1. Lineage (GTDB taxonomy): Bacteria > Electryoneota > AABM5-125-24 > Hatepunaeales > Hatepunaeaceae > CAZCEM01. The sequence goes on along the minus strand of CAZCEM010000550.1, from coordinate 367 downwards.
ACGGCTTCCATCGCCAGTTGTTCAATGCGCCTGCGCGCCTCCGCTTCAGCGGGAGTCTCCTGCGTCTGCTCAGGCTGTAAGGTTTGCAGCCAGGCGACCGGGACGACCATCGCGCCGCCGACAGCGATGGGCGGCAGGGCGGATATCTGTCTCTCCTGTTTAAGTTCTTCAGTGCGCTTTTGGAGTCGCGCCTCAAGGTCATCGGCGCGGGCGCGGGCTTTCTCGGAGTTGATGCGGGCGTTGATCTTACCGGCTTCTTCCTGCAGTTTCAGTTGGGAGGCGCGGTGATCCCAGTAGTTGATCTCGCTGGAAAGTCTCTCGTGGACGGCGGCGCGGGTCTTCTCTATCATCGCTTCGCGGAACTTCT
>CAZCEM010000549.1:0-2076 GCA_964497555.1 uncultured bacterium | reverse complement strand
TCGGGCTCGGAGGCCCGACCTACGCGCCGTCAGATGCATCATTCCCGCGAAAGCGGGAAGCCAGAATAAAAGTCCTAATTGCCTGTCAATCCAGAAGATAAACTATCAGACTGAATTCCCGCTTTCGCGGGAATGACAGTCACGGGGCGTTATTCGATCCACCAGTCGCCGCGTTTCTCGAAGACGGACGAGTAATCCTCAAGGTTATTCATGCAGCACCTTCCCCCGGTCAAGCGCTTCCCTCAACAGCGGATCACCCAGCGCATAGCGGCGCTCCACGTCTTCCGGGCGGCGAACAATTATATCCACCGGGAAGAATGGATCGAGCCGGTTGAGTATCTCCTGCGACTTCCAGAAAGCCTCGCCTTCAAAGGACATGATGACCAGCAAATCCACGTCCGAATCGGGCGTTGGCTTCCCGTAGGCATACGAGCCGAAGAGAATCACCCGCTGCGGTTGAAACTCAACCGCCAGGCGGTGGGAAAGGCGAAGGATGTCTCGACGAGGGATCACAGGATTACCTAAATTGGATTATGACCAGTCTCATTTAGCTTTTTATTAAGAGCATCAAATCTCTTTTTATTCTTTTCAGGTTGGACAATATAGAAATCAAACAATGCTTCCAGCACTTCGAGATTTATGTTCGCTTCTTCGGGTTCGACATCAAGTATTTCACCTGTATTGGTGCTCTTTCGGGGATGAGCGGCAAAATTTCCAACCTCGCGAATGTAATCGAGCATTCTGCTCAAGTCTCCTGACATTTTAGGATTTGTTTGTGCTTCGTCAATTGCCTTCGAAAGATTGTCTGACTTTGCTCCAGCATAATCTCTAAGCAATATCTGTAGAATCCGCCTGCTCAAAGCAGCACTTGCTTTGGGACTAATAGTAAGCACACCAACTGCCTCCTGAAACTCCTGATTTATGCTCTCGGGCACTTCTCGTGGAAGTGTCTTATGCCTTGAAGCTGGATATACTAAAATCTCGTCTGAGGATGTGAGAAACTCCTCTTCAGAAATTGGATCACATATTGTGAACTTGTTCACTTCTAAAACAATAATGATTTTGTGACATTCGGGGCAAGTTTGTCCTAATGCTGAGATTACAGTCATTCCCCATCGGCCAATTTGCGCAGGTTTAGGTCCAAAATGGATCCCAGTTGAACAATATGGACAGATCATCTTAGCTCAATCCCTTGAAAGCTTGACGGAGTAGAAAGCGAGTATTGATTGTCACGCCACCAGCTCCTCAATCGAGTACCTCAGCCCTTCCTTCGACGCGAGATGGAAGTTCAGCTTCTCTAAGCCGATGACCCTTCCGGCAGTGTCCTTCATGAGGATGACCTCCTCGCCGGTCTCTTCACTGACTGATTCCAACGATGGATCGTCGAAATAGACCGTCAGAGTGCCGACAAGGCGGTCGTAGTGGATTTTTATCTCCGCCATTTTACAGCCCCAAGATCGTTCTTAACGCCTGTTCAGCGCCGGTTATGTCTATCTGATCCAGCACTCCCAGCAACTTGATCATTCTAATTTTATCAATCGCTCGAACCTGCTCACACAGCAAGACTGAATCGTGAACTAAGCCCGCTTGCCCCGCTTTTACCAGATAGTGTGAACTGCGCAAAGAATGACTGATCTTGGTCGTAAAAGGCGCAACGACCGTATGAGGACTGGTCTCGTTTGCGCGGTCAATTTGAAAGACCAGCGCGGGTCGAATGCCTGCCTGCTCGGAACCGATAACAGGATTGAAGTCACAGAGAACTACCATTCCACGTTTGACCTCTACCATTTTATCTTTCCCGCTGCCAGCATATCCTCGTAGGCTTCCAAATTCTTCAGATACTCGCCCATCCCTTCTTCGGCTAACTGACGGGAAAGTTTTCGGTAAAGTCGCTCCTCGCCGTCGCCACTTTCAGCTTTGGTTAAAAGGAACTCAATGAAATCCTCAACCTCCATCTGATCCACCGGCGATAACCGATTCAGCTTTTCTATGATTGTTTCCGTTTCTTCCATCTCACACTACCCCCAAAACCCCCTTAAATAACTCCGCTATCACCCGCGAGCCTTTCTCAGCCCG
>CAZCEM010000548.1:0-2076 GCA_964497555.1 uncultured bacterium | reverse complement strand
ATTCCCGCGAAAGCGGGAATCCAGCCCTAATTCCTTCTGGATTCCAGCTTTCGCTCAAATGATGCGTCTTCGACGCATTCTAATGATGCGCTTCGCGCAGAATATCAAATGTTCAAAAGAAAATGTCGCCTTAATATAAGACATGTCTTCCGCCTTCTATCGTCGATACACCTGCGCCCACTGTTTGCCGTTTAGATTGAAGCTGAGCAGCAGATTTCCGTCGTCGATGAAATAAGGGATCTGATCACCGTTGACCAGCATCATTCCCTTTTCAGCTTCCCAGCAGCCCTCAGTCTCCTGGCTGCTGAATAGATGGTTGTCCTTTAGAATCAACCGTTTTCCTCGGCCGTCCCACGACAAATCGAACGCGGTGCTCTCAATCGCGCCCAGATACGTCCAGACGCCAACCAGTTCTCTCTCGAAGTCATTCAATTCCCGGTTGACCGACATTGGTGGATTCTGTTTGGAAGCTGACTGTAAAGCTGTGCTGATATCAGTCTGGGACGTGACCTTAGCCGGAGCCGCCGGCATCAGCGTTAAATCCAGCGTCACCTTATCCTTCAGGCTTTCGAGTTCCATCCTCGCTTCTTCGGATGGTGCTGTGATTTTTGTATTAAGCAGGTCGGTGCTGGAGGGCCTTGTTTCAGTTGCCTGGGATTTCGGAATCTCGACGGGAGGCTGCGCCTCTGGTTTAATGAGCGTGCTCTTTATTTTATCAAGGAGAGCCTGAGCCTCTCCCACAATCTTCCCGCCCTCAGTTACCCTTGACAAATAGGGCAAGGCAGTCTCAAAATCGCCTTGGTTAAAGTATTTCAGACCTTTTTCGTAGGCTTCCTGAGACTGTGTCTCATGGAATTTCTTCAGCTTGTCGCCAGTTTCAGTCAGCAGTTTTTCCATATCCTTGCGGGAGATCTTCACAGCATGGTACGATTTCTTAAGGGCGTCTTCTTCGGACTTTTTATCCACCGCCTTCGCCTTGATGGTGATGCTTCCCAGCTTATCGTCGGATTCAACCAGCTTTAAGAACAGCTCGATTTCCGTCGAGACCGCAAACTGCGGTCCGTTGAGACCATTGACAGTGTGGGCGTCGGTCATCTCCAGCTTTCCGGTCAGCAGCAGCGGCGCGTCGGGGGATACTGCATGTCCTGCCTGTAGGATGGATTTCTCAACCGCTCTCTCAACGGCTTCGATGCGCTCGCCTTTTTTATCGATGACTTTCACCGCAAAGCTCAAGAGGGGGCCGGTTATCGCGGAATAATGGAAGGATGTCTGCACTCCGCTGAGGTCTTTCTTGAACAGGTCCGGGATGCGCGTGAGGTCCAAACTGGCGGTGCATCGGCCTTTTCCAGCACCTTCTGCAACAACCCAGAATTTTGCCACGCCTTGCTCATCGGTGAGCTGGCGCTGGACGACCTGCCCGGATCCGTCCAGCAGACGCAGGCGGGCTTTCGGAATCGGCAGCGGCGGAACGCCAAACTCCGCCCGGACGGTCAATGGTTCGGGCAGTATCTGACCTCGCTGACATATCTGGTCATCGCCGGAGACCAATTGCAGCTTCACCTGGTTCAGATCCAGCCGAATCTGCGACTCCAGCGCTGTTCCACCGACGTCATCGCCCAACAATGAAGACTTGCCGGAAATGGAGGTGTAAAGCGACTGGAGCGGCTGCAGTTCGGTTTGTGTGTTATCCGCTTCCATCAGCAATTCCAGGGCTTCGAAGATTTTCCCCTGCGCTTTAAGACTCTCAGCGTTGTCGCGGATCTGCTGAATTTTCAGGCTGCCTTCGGTGAGTCGGTCGCGCAGCTCTTGCAGCCACTTATCCCTTGCCAGCGCGGTCATCACGTAGAAAACGCCTCCAACCTGCTCCTTCCTGACGGTTTCGGCGCCATTGAAGGTCATCTCAGAGATGGATTGTATTTTCGACTCAAAGCGGTTTTTAATCTCCTCGCTTCCGCCTTCGCGAAAGGAATCGGTGGTGCTCTGACTTGTGGACTGAACGGTGGTTTTTACCGAACGCGCCATGTCCGCGAGCGCTTTCTGCGTGGCGGCTTCATAGGAGTCGCCGCTGCCGACGCC
>CAZCEM010000547.1:0-2081 GCA_964497555.1 uncultured bacterium | reverse complement strand
CTTCCACGCCCGTCGCCAAACCTTCTCGGTGGCCGGCGAAGGTGTCCTGGGCGTGGTTGAAAGCTCGTTGAAGGCGGGGATGGGAACCCGCTTGCTCCCGCCGGCGTTGGATTATCATGGCAAGGTTTTCCTCGAAATCGTCACGTCCGGAACCCTTGCGGCGGTCAAGATCATCGACGTCGCGGCAACTCCGCCGGTTCGTCACCTCGCCGGCAGCCTTGCCGATCCGGACTTGCTCTGGGACGACTCGGCGTTGATTTTGGTGAACGGCGACGCAACCGTCCCGGCAGGCAGCACGCTTTGCATCGGGGCTAGAACCGTAGTACTGCTGGCGCCTCAGGCGAACCTGTTCGTCGAAGGTGCAATTGAGATTGTCGGCGACTCTTTGGCGCCGGTGGTCTTCGCGCCCTATGACCCAGCCCGCCCTTGGGGCGGACTGTTCCTCGCAGCCGGTTCAGCCTCGATTGAATGGGCGTTCTTTGTAAGCGGAGGAGGAGACGAATCACGCCAGTTCGGGCATTCCCACAGCCAACCGGTCATCGGCGGGGAAGACGCTGACGTCCGCGCCACCCGCACATTCATCTTTGACTGCCCCGGTAAAGCCTTTGGATTTCTGCATTCGGTTGTCACACTGAGGAACTGCCTGATTCAACGCTGCGACACCGGCGGCCAGTTCAACGACTGCCGAGTCACCGCCGACGGCTGCTATTGGCTCGACATGCCGTCAGACGACGGCGTCAAGGTCGATGACGACAACGACGCGGTCTATCTGCTGGGCACTCGGGCTGAGGGGGACACTTCGCGGTTTCAGAATTGTATTTTCATCGAAGGCAAGGACGACGGCGTGGACCACAACAGCGCTCTGGCGGTGCTGTCAAACTGCCTGATGGACGGCTTCGACAATGAGGGCGTCGCCGCCTCGAACATGCAATACCTCCGCGTCGAAAACTGCCTGATTCAGAACTGCAGGCAGGGCGTCGAAACCGGCTACGGCTCGCCAATAGTAGAAGTCAACCATTGCACGGTTCGCAACTGCCAAACCGGGCTGCGCTTCGGGGACCAGTATAATTGGGGTTGCAGCGGTCGATTAAAGGCCATCAACACCATTTCCACCGCCAACCGGCTACACAATGTCTGGAACTTCGACGTGCTGTCCCGCGCGCCGGTGCCAGATGCCATTGAGATAAGCTATTCCATGGTGGCGGACGGCGCCTACGACGGATTAAACCACTGTCTCCCTGGGTCGCCGGAGTTGAGTGCGGAGGGGACGTTGCTGCCGGGTTCAATGGGGATCGGCGCCGGTTCAGACGGGAAGGACATTGGTCGCTTGAAAAATGAGTAGAAACACGGGAGAGACGTACAGTGCGTTGGAGTATCTGGGGATGCGTTCTGCTGATTGCCGCCGAGGCTTTACTGAGCTTTAGGAGCGTCTCGATGGCTGCTGATAACACAAGTTTCATCACCGGGCGCGACGCGGTCGAGGTCTGGCGCGGCGAGATAGCGGGCGCGAAGGACTCGCTGCTCATAGTCACCCTGAAGCTGACGACTCACAAAGCCTTAAAGCCGTTGTTGGAGGCGCACCAAGGCGGCGTTAAGGTTCGCCTGCTGCTGGACGGCAAGGAAGCCGCCGCTCCGAAGTCTTTGGCGCGAAAGGCTCGCAAGGCTGGAATTGAGGTGCTGGTCTGGCCGACCGATTCACTAGGCGAACTCCACGCCAAGTTCACCGTTATCGACGCCCGCGAACTGGTCGCCGGCAGCTTCAATTTAAGCGCGGCGGCTGCCAAGTCCAACACCGAATGCGTGGTCATTGTAACCGAGCCGTCGGCGGTGGAATCGGCGGTCAAGTCCTTTTATTCGTTGACCGCGCAGGCTAAGCCGCTGAATGTTGAGTAACGCCGCCCGGGGCGGAGTAGCATTAATCCAAATTTTCCACCTGCCGCCTGCCCTGCGCCTGAACTGAAAACAGCACCGCTGTCAGCGGTCGCCTTTCCCGTCCTGCTGTAACAGAGGCTTTTTTTTAATTGATGCTGCGGCTTGACAATTCATCCTCAAACATTTATCTTATATTAATAGGGGAAGAA
>CAZCEM010000546.1:0-2088 GCA_964497555.1 uncultured bacterium | reverse complement strand
CAATACCCACAAGCCGGCGACAGTTAAAATCACATTGGCAATCCACATGGACACGCCGGGCGAAGCCAGCCCGCGGTCAGCGAGCTTCTCCCCCCCGGTCAGCAGCGCCCAGTAGATAGTGAAAAACAGCAGCGAGATTGCGCCCGCCACGCCCATCCCCCCCCGGGCCGCCAACATCCCCAGAGGCGCTCCCAGCAATATAAAAACCAGACAGGCGGCGGGGATGGAAAACTTCTTATGCACCTCCACCATCAGCGAAGAGATGCGCCGGCGGGTGTAATCGCTGTCAGGCCGCTTAGGGTCGCGCGCCTTTAGTTCGTTGACGAGCGCCATCATCTCCGGAACGGTCATCTCACGGTCGCCCTTGCTGACTTCACCGCCGCGCTTCAAGGTCATGTCGGGGGCGTTGAGCCGGAAACGTGCACTGTCAAACTGTGTGACCTCGTAGCCGTCCGGTTCGCGGTCGGAGGGCCGGTGGATTTCGCCGTCGGCCAAGTCGAGGATTATCGCTTCTTCAGCTTCCGCAAAACGCAACCGGCCTCGCCGGGCGACGATGGAGGAGCGCCGTTCCGGCTGGCGCATGTCATAAATGGTTACGTCTTCCAACCGCCCGGAATCACGCTCCACCTCCTTGACGTGAAAGACGTACTCAGGCAGGAGTACGTTGAAAATGTCCGGCTCCAGCGCCAACGTGGGCTTCTTGCGGCTGATTTCAACCCACAGGGTTTTGGTGCGATGGTTCAGACCGGGCAGCATGAAGTTGTTGAACCAGCCCACCCACACAGTCATAAGAAATCCTAAAAACAGAGCTGGACGGATGAGCTGCAACGGTGAAATCCCCGACGCCCGAAAGGCGGTTATCTCGCCGTCGCCGGCCAAGCGCCCGAAGGCTGACAACGTGGCTATCAGCACCGCCATCGGCACCGCCAGGGCGATTATCCACGCCAGATTCAGCGCGAAGTACTCCGCGATTACCGCCACGTCGAGGCCTTTGCCGGCGATCCTGCCCAGCAGCCGGAAGAAGAGGTTCATCGTGAAGATGAACACGATAAGCGACAGCCCGAAAAAGAAGGGACCGCTGTGTTCGCGGAATATGTAGCGGAAGAGTATCACGCATTGCCTGCTGTCAAATCTGGTTCAATCATGCCAAACCGTCTGCGCCAGCAGGTTGCCGGCGGGACAATGCGCCGTGAATTCTACTATCGGGTCTATCGGAGTAGGATCGACGTTGATGATGGCCAGCTTGGCGCCGGCGCGGCGCGCCACCAGCGGAAACTCCGCTGCAGGATATACCACCAGCGAACTGCCTATGATTAGCAGCAGATCGCATTCGAGGCACCAGACATGAGCCGATTCCATCACGTCGTAATCAAGGGCTTCGCCGAACATGATGACCGCCGGACGCACCAGCCCGCTGCAATTATCGCAGTGGACGGGATTTTCCTTATCAACCTTCTCCCGGACTTCACGGAAGTCATACCGTCGGCCGCATTTGAGGCAATAATACTGCCGGGTGTTGCCGTGCAGTTCCAAAACCTTCCGGGATCCGGCTTCCTGATGCAGTCCGTCGATGTTCTGGGTGACGACGCCGCGCAGGATTCCGCGCCGCTCCAGTTCTGCCAGAGCGAGGTGCCCCAGATTGGGCTTGGCGTTTTCTATGGACGGGAATCGGACGTCGCGGAAGTAGTTCCAGTAATAGGCAGGCTCGCGGTGGAAGTATTCGATGGAGGCGTATTTATCCGAATCGTATTGCGATTGGAGCCGACCGGTTCCACGATAGGTGGGAATGCCGCTCTCAACCGACATGCCTGCTCCCGTAAAGGCAACCGTCCGCGCGGATTGTTCTATCAGGTCCCGCAATCGTTTGGCGTAGGCGGTGAAGGCGGAGTCGGGTGTGAAATCGGGGCGAAAGGAATCAGGGCGCATGTTAGAACTCACAATATTAAGGGGTGCATTTTCTTTTTTACATCGGAGGTAATGCATCGAGAGGCATCATTCCAGCGAAAGCTGGAACCCATAGGAATTTGGGGCTTGATTCCCGCTTTCGCGGGAATTGTCATGGTGGCTGCCCCACCACGGAAGATGAAA
>CAZCEM010000545.1:0-2100 GCA_964497555.1 uncultured bacterium | reverse complement strand
CTGGAGAGCCGATGAGTTGTCACACATCGCTGCAGGTGGGCGGTCCGGCGGCGTTGTATGTGGTTCCGAAGTCGATTGACGAACTGGGCGCGGCGCTGGATTTCTGTCACGTTGAGGGTCTGCCAATCTTTATTCTGGGCTTTGGGACGAATCTGCTGGTCAGCGATGACGGTTTTGCGGGCTGTGTGATAAGCTTGCGGGAATCCTGTCGAGAGTGGTCGGTTAACGAGGAGACCGTCTATGCCGGCGCGGGATTGAACGGAGCCGAAGTAGTGAAGCTCTGCGCCGCGAAGGGTTTGTCGGGTCTGGAGTTGAACAGCGGTCTGCCCGGCAGCTTGGGCGGCTGGCTGCGGATGAACGCGGGGGCTTTTCGTTTCAACGTTTCCGAACGGGTAACGCGCATCAAAGTGGTCAACTATCAGGGCAATGAAGGTTGGATTAGTCGAGAGGGCGTGGGATTTGTCTATCGGGATGCGCCGGGGTTGAGGGATTACATCGTCGCCGGCGTCGAGTTTGAGATGACCGCTGACCGTCCTTCAGAGGTGCAGGCGCGGGTGAAGGCTACTATTCGAGAGCGTTATAGACGGGGGATCATGGCGCTGCCCTCGGCGGGGAGTGTATTTCGCAATCCCGAAGACGGTTTCGCAGCGAAGATGCTGGATGCGGTTGGCTGCAAGAGCCTGACCCGCGGGGGGGCGCGGGTCTCGCCACGCCACGTCAATATCATCATCACCAGTCCCGGTGCGTCGGCTTTGGACGTCGTCGGCCTTATCAGAGAGATGCGCGCGCTGGTGGAGAAGCAGTTCGGTCTTCGTCTGGAGCGCGAGATAAAAGAGCTTGGTTTTTCGGAGGAAATATAACCTTGAACCAATCCGGTTATCCCTGGGGAAGACCGCCACTGCGCCTCCGAGAGCGATTAAAATTGTACTGGACGCGGATTAATCTTGTTAATCTGACTATCGCCTTGATAGTCCTTTGCGGATTGGGCTATGCCGTCTATCGTGGGCTTACTGCCATTGGTGCCTGGCTGGAGACCACCTCGATGGGCCAAGTTCAGCGAATCGTCGTCAAGGGCACCGACCGCATTCCTCCGGAAAAGATTGCAGCAGCCGCGAGAATAACCAAAGGGCTCGGAATCTATCACATCCCCACCGATTCGGTGGAGGCGCGGGTGCGCAAACTGCCGGGCATCCGTAAAGCACACGCCGCTGGGCGGTTGTTCGGAAAGATGGTGGTTAAAGTTGAGGAGCGCCAGCCGTTGGCTTCGGTGATTGCGAGCACCGTTAAGCTGATTGATCGGGACGGAGTGATATTCCCCAAGGAAACCCTGCGCGAAACAATTGATTATCCGCTGTTGAACTTTCAAGGCTCTGTTCATAATGACTCCAGCGTTTCAGCGGCGTTGAAGTATATGGAAATGCTGTTCGAGGATTACACGGAAGTTTATAACCAGTTGAGCGAGTTGCTTATTGGCGAGAAAGATTACAACTTACGGCTGCGGCGCGGTGGAGGCAAGGTCTTGGCGGTAAATGTCGCCGATCGGCAGGTACTCAGCGAACTGAACCAGTTCTTGATGCAGAAAAGGGAATATCTACCAACAGATATAGAATACGTCGATATGCGCTTTCCCCGTCGGATTTATGTGAAATCAGGCGAGTCACAGCCTTAGGGCAGACCTTCTTGTCTGTCCGCCGCTTGGAGAGCGGACTTTCAGTCCACCCTTGCCGGGCTGGAAGCCCGACCTACGCGGGCAGGAGACACCTGTCCATCAAGCTGGCATGTCACCATCCCCATCACTCCCCAGCAGGGCAGACAAAAATGTCGGGACTGTTGACGGGGGCAAAAGCGCGGTACAAAGAAAACGAGGATGGCGAGTATCCGAAGATACCAAAGCCTGGATGTAGGCACCACCAAGACTTCCTCGACGATTGCGGAGGTGGACGGGAGCGGCGAGGTGACGGTGCTGGGTCATGCCTCGGTGCCCTCGCAGGGCATGCGCAACAGCCTAGTAGTCAACATCGAGAAGACCACCTCCTCCATCCACGAGGCCGATGAGAAGGCGCGCCGCATCGCTGGAGTGGAGGTCGGGGAGGTAATAGT
>CAZCEM010000544.1:0-2112 GCA_964497555.1 uncultured bacterium | reverse complement strand
AAGAAGGTTCTGACCATTATCATCCTGTTCTACATCGTTATGCGGCGGCAGCGCCCTTATCTTCCAGCCTTCCAGGCGGTCCCACTGCACTAACCGGAAGACGAATTGCGGAAACTGGCCTGCTGCAACCTTGATCTTGACGTTGGCGTCTTCCTGCATAAAGCCTTTGACCTCGTGGAACTCGATGGCGCCGTCGGGCAGCATCACTTCGAAGTCCGGCTTGTAATAGGTCTTGTCGGCCAACTTCAGGTTGTGCCGTTCATAGGCGAAGCTGTGAATCTCACCCGCCAGCTGCCGGTTATGTAGGTGTTCGGCATAGCGGCGCTCGAGCTTGTTCATGCCGTCTTTGGTGGTCGCGCGGCCGTGGGCGTGCGGTTGCCGCTTGGTGTTGAATCGGTTAAATCGCATGGTCACTCCAATGCATCAAACTTTCGCAACTTTTGGCAGAGGGCTTTGCCAAAAGTTTCTCGTTGATATATAAAGAGATAGATATATATTTTATACTTTTGGCTTTTGGCACTCATATCCTCCTCCCGCGCGTTCCTCCGCGTCTTCCCCCGCGTGATAGCGCTCTGCGAAACTCCGAAAGTGGGTTAACTTGTTGCGGCATCAAGAGAAACTTTTGGCAAAGTGTTCTGCCAAAAGTGCCGAAAGTTAAACATCATTGTTCTCCTCATCTTCGGAGTCGCAGGCGATATAGGCAATTCGGCCACGACCGGCAGTCTTAATCCTGGTCAACGCAATCCTGCCGCCTTTCAGCAAGGTGTCCACGATTGGCTTGCGATCCTTGGGCGGCTGGGAGCAGAAGGGTTTGCAGCGGTTCATCTCCCGTTCCGTGACGCCTCTTGACCCTGCGGCGGCGACCGCGAGGTAGAACTCGTTGACTAGACGTTCGAACTCGGTGTCGGCGATGCGGGCTTTGACCTGCTTCGCCAAGTATTCCGTATGGACGCCGACGAAACGGATCGCCCACTCGGCGTGCGGCAGTTCAATTCTGGTGCTCTCCACATTCTCGGCGCAGGCGCAGACCAGAGCGACCTTGTGGGCGTTTTCCGCTGCGCGTCCCCACAAGGCGTCGACGCCGGTCTTGGCAAAGGCGGCGACCTGATAGTCGGCATAGCGCGTGAATTCGGTCAGCGCCTCAACAGCCTCGGTGGAGAATGGCACGATGATCGGCTGCGGCGCGTTGAAACGCCCTAAATTGCCTCTTCCCGAGGTAGCCTCAATTGCGCCCTCGATCCACTCCAAAATGGCTTTCGGCACCTCGGGATAGAGCCCCCGCCTCTCGATGGGTGGAATGGGCTTGTCGCTCATGTCCACGACCAGGAAGCGGTTGAGAAAGCCGTTGATGACGTCCTTCGACTCCAGCGAAGCGTAGAAGTTTTCGGGCGTGGTGGTGGCATGGATGCTGACGCAGGGATAGGCGATGGGCGTGGTTGGCTTCTCGTCCTGATCGGCATACTCGGTGCCGCCGAAAATCGTGTCGGAAGAGCTGTAAAGCCGAATGATGTTCCTCGGAATCTCACGGCTGTAGTGGCTGGCGCTTTTATGCTGCAAGGCTTGAAGCATCAGGCCGAACTCATCGAGTTGGAAGAGCACCACCGGGGTTCGTCTGACCCGAGCCAGAAGACCTTGGCCGCTGGCGATGGTCTCGCCCCCTATCAAGTCGTGAAGCGAAGCGGCGTTCAGGATGTTCTTCACCATTTTGCGGGGGTGATCCTTGCCACTCGTCGACGCCCCGATGGAAATCAGGTAGAGGTTGGTGCGGTGCTCCTGATCGGAGATGTATCTTCGCCCCAAGATGGTGCCGGCCAGCGCCAAGGCCGCGTTGACGGCGAATTCGGGCTGCGGCCGCCGGGCGGTGGAGACGATGTAATCGGTGATTTCGCTCAAGATCCCGGGCGGATGAAGAAGAAATTCGTCTGCGACATAGCGCGGCGCTTCATTTGAATGGGCTGTGAAGCCGACGGATGGCGGCTCCACCCACCCGTTCTGCTTCGCCATCCAGAAGATGGTCGCGAGGCTGACACCGCCGTTAGGATCGATGCTCTGCCAAGTTCGCTGCTGGTCGCGCGGATCAAACTTCGCCGACTGCTGCGACCACTCCGTCCA
>CAZCEM010000543.1:0-2115 GCA_964497555.1 uncultured bacterium | reverse complement strand
TATCGGTATCTCCGCCGCCGGCAAGTTGACCTTCCTCAGGGTCGCAGGCGATCCACTGAGAGAGGTTGGCGAGATAGTCCAGGTACCAAATAATCCTGTTGAGCGCCCATCCCCATTGGCCCTGCTGACGATAGTCGGCATTGTTGTACGAGAATGCGTCAGTGGTGCCAGTGGCGATTGCCCAGCCGTGGCCGAAGTTGTACACCGCAGCTCCTATTCGGTTGGCGTCGCCTTGACCTACGCCAATGGCTTGCCACCAGTCGCTGTTTTCCAGATTGTCCATCTGCGCCGCTGAATAGCTGGCGTGAGACCAGGAGTTGCCGTTTAGAACTTCACCGCCGCGCCAGCCGCACAGTTCAGCCAGATAGTTGTAGTTTTCAGCGCGGGGATCGTTGGAGATACTCACCACGCCGTTGCCGTCGCCAGCCTGGTTGCGCCGGAGGTTACCAACCTGTACAGGAACAACCGCCCAGTTGTTGGTGCCGACGCCATGATAAATCACGCCACCGTGGTCCACCCACTCCTCGAAGCGGGCGCGGTTGTTGTTCCAGTTGGTGTTGAAGGCGTCGGGTTGGTATTCCGCTACCCAGACGACGTCAAAGTCGTCCAGGTCCAGATCAGCAAAGCGGTTGCTTCCGAAGCAAGTCATATTTGCTTGCTCTTGGCCGAAGATCGGGCGGAAATCAGCCCAGCCGTTGCTTTCCCAGAACAAAGCATACCGGGATTCCGGCTGGTCGCGATGAGGACCGCCTCGACGGACCGAGCGCACGTCGCGCGCGTCGCGGTCGCGCTCAGGCTCTGAAACGATCTCAATATCGGTTTCCCAGTTAAGGACGTCGTCGCCGAAGTTTGACAGCCTCAAGACATCCTCTTCTCTCTCGCCGGTATTGAGAGCCGCTTCAATGGCGTTCGGTTCCACGCCGACCTCGGGAGGAGCGAAGTCTTTAGCGGTGCTGACAACTTCGCTCGGACCTTTACCTTCATCGTTGTTGGCGGCCGCGTTGTCAGCAGCCATTACCGGCCCCCAGACAAGGGCTATCGCCAACAGTAAAAGAAGGCTTCGAACTCGTAGCATATTCTGCCTCCAAATTTGAGAGATTTTTAGGTTGAGAGTAGAACGGGTCTTCTCTCGAACCCTTGTAGGTTTTCCAAATCGTGCCAAAGGAGTCTGAAAGGAAAAAGGATCCTCCCCAGAGGGATGTGCGAGGTAAGGTTGAATGCGGCGGAGAGGATGGGTTTGGGTACAGGGTTTTAAGTTTTCGGCTTTTGCCTCCTTGACGGTTTTCACACTTTCCTTGTAAGGTCTGTACATCGAAGTTAAATCATTCGATTAGATTTCGCAAGCATCTCAGTGCCTCAATTACGCGAAAAAAAAGAATTTTCTCTTCAATTCCTTAAAATACATTCCGCTGGGAGGTTATTCGACCTTTGGAGTCCCTCGGCTCGCTCCTCGTCACGCCTCTTCGTTTGCGATGGGGATTGCTAAGGACTCGGTCAACGGGTTCTTTCAGCCGTATCTTACGGGGGACGCAATAGCCGCCGGCTCGCGGAATAGGCCTAAAATTAGAATGAGGTTCTCCGCTCAACCTCTGAGTTTAGACTGGGAGAGCCTTAGCTATCTTTCTTGGTTTATTAATGGGGACAGAATCTATGGGGCATTAGTTGTCATTTCCCAGAAAATAGCGCCTGCGACGCGTAGGTCGGGCCTCCGAGCCCGACCGCCAATCTGCCGTAGCCTAGCCTGACCGCCAGTGTGCCGCAGGGTGTCCGCACCCTGCGGTTGCTGCTATTTTCATCTTCCGTGGTGGAGAAGCCACCATGACAATTCCCGCGCAAGCGGGGATCCAGTCCCAAATCCCGCTGGATCCCAGCTTTCGCTGGAATGAAGCGTCTTCGACGCATTTTTTCAAAGTTCACCAGAGAATGCCCCCTTTAATATACTGCACAAGAATGGGATTTGTTGGTTTCCAAGAGCCTCAAAAAGGATTTTTCCGCAATTTTAATTAGGGTCTGCTGAAAAACTCTTCTTTAGATTAAACTCTCTGCTCAAAATTGCCCATCCGCTGTCATTGCGAACCTCTCCGCTGTCATTTCCCAGAAAATAGCCCCTGCGAC
>CAZCEM010000542.1:0-2128 GCA_964497555.1 uncultured bacterium | reverse complement strand
GAACGACGGGCGGATAGCATTCATTGGAGACGCTAATCTCCGGCGGGACTACTTCACCAGCATCATCTTGTGAGAGACACTGAAATCAGTAGATTCCATCCGGATGATATAGACTCCCGCTGCCAGATTCCGACCGTTCACCACCGCGACATGCGTCCCGGCGTCCATCCGACCTTTCATGACGTTCTGGACCAGACGCCCGGCAACATCATAAACGTTGATGGAAACGTCGCCTGCTTCGGGCATACCGAAGGTGAGACGGGTTTCGCTGTTGAACGGATTCGGGTAGTTCTGAGACAGGAAGTAGTTCGCAGGAACGACCGACTTGGCAATGACATCGACAACTATGAAGTCGTCGGCTTCATAAGCCAGCCCGCGTCCAGCCAGAACTACGCTCACGCCGAGGTCGCGTTCGACCTGCTTGTCCGCATCCCAGAACGACAGCCGGAAGGCCTCGTCTCTGGCGAGGCCCTCGAGCGATTCCGTGGAAGGATCATCGCCCCAAACCGCCAAACCACAGTTGCCACCAGTGATGTCGCTGACACCCACCAGCAGACCGCTCGGTGAGAAGGCAGCAATCTGGTCGCCTTGCTCAACCTTGACGCCAGTCAAACTGTGAATGAGAACGCTCATGTTCGCGCCGGTGGCGAGCGGAGCCGTCCAGTGGCCCGTCTGAGCCTCGAAGGGTTCAGTGTAAGCCACATGACGCTGCTCGCCTGGGTAGTTCAGAATGATCTGCTCTTCCGCAGTGCTCTTCAACTGATAGCCTTGACCAGGCACCCACGGCTCCATGTTGGAGAAGCCCCATTCGGGCGTCATGAAGTGGCCCAAGTTGTTCTTCGCGATCTGGACGTAGTCGATGATCGGCGACAGGACATAGAAGTCGCCCTCGGACGAGGCGTCAAGCGCATAGTTCGGGAAGTAGGCGATCAGGTTCCAGTTCGGATTGATGGGAATATCCGCATTGGCGGCAATTGCATTGCCCTCAAATACGGCTTCGCACGCGTTGAACACCTTCACCTGATAACCGTCCGTCAGCTCCCAGAAATCGATGTTGATGAAGCCCCAAAGCGGAGCCCAGAAGTGCCCCATCTCGTCCTTCAACAAATCGATGTTCTGCTCGCCGTCCTCATTCGCCAGTTGCGCAAACATGGTCTCGATATCCGGACCGCGGCCTTCACCCTCGGCATACATGCCGATAGGATCAACGTTGATCGAGATCATGTTCCAGCCTTCCGTCATGGCGAGTACCTGCTCAACCACGCTGAACGAAGCCAGCGTCAAGGCGGAGCTGGCGCCATTGTTCCAGATGGTGGGATCGCCTTCCGCGAAGGTGGCTGTCGCGTTCCATTCGAAGTCGGCTTCGGGATCCCAGATCTCAAATCGGAAGTCATCGTTCGCGGCAAAGCCCGGAACGTCGTCTTGCGCGCCGTAAGTCATGAATTCGATGGGATCGCCACCGACCCAGACCGCCGAACCCGCTAACACGTCATCCGGGGTGAACACGCCGACTTCCCAGCCCAGCGGAACCACTTCATTATCGAAGGTAACGTCGGTTACCGTCAACGTATGGAAGTTATCCGTAGCCGCGACGTCAACATAGTGAATCGGATCAGGAATACCCAGGCGCAGGTACACGTCCACCACCAGGTCCGGGGTCGCCGGATCGTTGGAGAGGAAGTGAAGCATAGCCTGATAGTGATCCTGCTCTTCCATGTCGAGATCAGCCGGATCGATGGTCAAGGTAACGTCCATCGATTCGCCAGCTGCCAAGGTGCCTTCGGTCGGATCAGCCGTCAGCCAGGTTGACCAGGCGCCTGCAGGACCAAAAGCCCAGACATATCCTTCGACAAAGCGGTTGTTGTCCGCAGCGCTGATGTACCAGCCGTGACGTCCATCGCCAAGATTGACGCCCACTGCGCCAGATCGACCCGCAGCGTTGGGACCGTATTGGATTTTACCCATCCCGTTGGCGTAAAGAATGACTTCATACTGGTTAGTATGGTTAGCCAACCACTGCATGACAGCCATATCTTGTCCGTTCGTCCAGAAATAGACGTCGGTGCCGGCCACGTTGTCCAGGTTTGCCATCGCAATGGTGGCGTCCCTGTATTGACCTGCCCCCACT
>CAZCEM010000541.1:0-2128 GCA_964497555.1 uncultured bacterium | reverse complement strand
CTATCCACCCCGTCCACCCCGTCCATCCCCTTCAGTCGGGCTGGAAGCCCGACTTACGCGGTAAGTGGGGGCTATTTTCTGGGGAATGGCAGCACGATGGCAGAATTTTACCATACACCGTCAACCTTTCAACGATTGACGCGGAAACTTTGAGTTGACTATGCAGAAAGTTTTAACTGGCAACCAGGCCACCGCCTGGGGGGTCATGTGCGCTCGCGCGCAGGTCGTTTCAGCGTACCCCATCACTCCCCAGACCACCATCATCGAGGAGCTGGCGGACCTCGTCGATAAGAAGATGCTGGACGCCAAATTCATTAAGGTCGAATCCGAACATTCAGCTATGGCCGGCTGCATCGGCGCTCAAGCCGCCGGCGCGCGCACCTTCACGGCCACCTCCGCGCAGGGGTTGGCGCTGATGCATGAGCTGCTGCATTGGGCTGCGCTGGGTCGTCTGCCTATCGTTATGACCGACGTCAACCGCGCCATGGCCCCCGGCTGGTCGATCTGGACCGACCAGAACGATTCGCTGGCCCAGCGCGACACCGGCTGGCTGCAATACTATTGCGAATCCAACCAAGAAGTGCTCGACACCACCATCCAAGCCTACAAGGTCGCGGAGACCGTCAATCTGCCCGTGATGCTGGTGCTGGACGCCTTCTTCCTGTCGCATACCTACGAAGCGATTGAAATCCCCGGGCAGGAAGCCACCGATTCCTACTTGCCGCCCTACAAACCGTCCATCTATCTGGACGTTAAGGAACCCCACGCCTTCGGCGGGATCGTCCCCCAGGACATCTACATGGAGTTCCGTTACAAGATGCAGATTGCCATGGATGAAGCGCTGGGGGTGGCTGAAGCTGCTGATGCTGAGTACAAGCAGCGGTTCGGGCGGGGCTACGGGCTGGTCGAGCCTTACCAGACCGACGGCGCGGAAGTCATTCTGCTGACTTCGGGCACCGTTGCCTCCACTACACGAGTGGTCATCGACGAGCTGCGCGCTAAGGGCTTGCCGGTGGGAATGCTGAAGGTGCGGCTGTTCCGACCCTTCCCCATGGAACAGGTGCGCCAGGATCTTGGCAACTGCAAGCGAGTGGCGGTGCTGGACCGGAACATCTGCCCTGGCTTGGGTGGTATCTTCGCCCAGGAAGTCAGGAACGCCCTTTATGCTCAGGACGCGGCACACCGACCGGACGTGATGGACTACATCGTAGGTCTGGGCGGGCGCGACGTCACCCCGGAGGTCATCCATCGGATCGCGGAAGACGCCTTCAAACGCAATCCAACAGACGCTCAAATGGTGTGGATCGGCTTAAAGGAGTAACCATCGAGCCTCTGCCTTACAACGAGCGTCTGACGGCCTATATCTTCGACGTGCTGGCGCGGGGCAGCGATGAACCCCAGCCGGAAGTGCCGTTAAGCCAACTGAGGCTGACGCTGGCAAGTCTGACCGCACTGGATCCTCATCCGAGCGACGTGGTGCTGGACGCCGGCTGCGGCAACAGCGAGACAAGTCTGACCATTGCTGGGCGTTGTCGGAAGCTGATAGGCTTCGACATCAGTCGGGAGAGCATCCGGCTGGCGATTGACCGTTGCTGCTTCTCGGAAGTCCAAAATGTCAGCTTCGCTCCGGCTCTACTAGAGAATCCGACCTTCTTGAAGTCGATAAACATCGGCGGCGTTGTGACCAAGATTCTAATCCTGCGGTCACTGCATCACCTGCCGGATTACTTAAAGCAGCAAGCGCTGCTTAGACTGACCGCTTGGTGTCCGAATGCCGAAAGAATCGTCATCGGCGACATAATGGCCTTTGAATCACCGGAATCACATCGAAACGCGTGGGAAGACATAAGTTACGACGGCGGCTTTTTAGATCGCATCGAGAGCGCTTCCGCGCATCTGGAAATGCTCCGTCGGGCCGGCTGGGCGGCGGAAGCCATCCGGCTGCACCCATTGATGGGAGTAGTGGTAGGGATAAAAGCATACTAACCGCAGATTTAAAAGGATTAAGCAGATTTGGATTGGCATTCCGCAATCGGAATCAGCCTTGACCTGTGTGCTAATCCTTATACCAATTTGCGTTCAAATGGTCATATATAAAGAGAAAGGGAGAAAGGGAGAAAGTAGGGAT
>CAZCEM010000540.1:0-2135 GCA_964497555.1 uncultured bacterium | reverse complement strand
CCTTTAATTCCCCCCTGCAAGCAGGGGGGAAAAGTCGGGCGAGACGCCCGACCGACGGGATCCGCGAGGGTTATTTTCAAAGAGAATCCTTTCTCTGCCGCAGACCTTTTCCGTCCGCATTTCCTCTTTGAATCCGACTAAAACTCCGACTCCAACCGCTGAAGTAAATCTTTGAGAATCCGGATAAAATCATCCTCATTTTGGAAGGAGAAGCTCACACGGTCTTTATAAATCCGAACGTTCGGCATCGTTTTAAGGATGCTGCGGAAATCCTGCGCCAATAGGTCTTTCTTCTTTCTCCTTTGACGCCGTTGCTGTTCCTTCTCAAGTTTCTTCTGGACAATCGACTTTAATTCTTCCAAGTTGAACTTCTCGGCCTTTTCCGCCAGTTTCAGCTTGGATTTGTGAAGCTTCAGCTTTCCTATCTCCAAAGCTTTTCGCAGCGGCAGCTTGCCTTCAATGATCATGGTCTTCATTTCGGTTGGCAGCCCCAACAGCGCCACCCGCTCGCTGACAAAACCAATGGACTTATGCAGCATATCAGCTACCCCCCGCTGATCAACCTTGCCGGTGAACATGAGCTGGTTGATAGCCTCGCCTTCCTCGATGGGATTGAGGTCACGCCTTTGAAGGTTCTCAATCAGTGCCATCTGCAGCATTTCAGCTTCGGAGTACTTGCGAACCGCGCAGGGCACCTTTTGCATGCCTATGGCCTTGGCGGCGCTCAGCCTCCGATAACCGGCGACCAAGAAGTAACGGTCTTGATGGGGAGACACCAACAGCGGTTGAAGAAGGCCGTTGTTCTTTATGGAGATACTCAGTTCCTCAAGGTCGGCGGGCTGCACCTCGCCGCGAGGCTGTAAAGGATTGGGATCGATTAAGCTCACGTCGATGAACGCCACCAGTTCCGTTGGTTCAGCAGCGTCTTCTTGGATTGTTGGTTCGTCGTTCATAACTGATTCTCCTGAAGAATTTTGTATGCCGTGCCCGGCGCCGGCAAAGGGAAAAGAAAAACACGACCGGCCATCGGAGGATATTTATCGCCTAAGGTCGTCTTTAGTTTGATGTCTAAACCATTCCACCGTTTTCTCCAATCCCTCATTCAGCCCGACCTCCGGCGCCCAACCCAAAGTAGCATACGCAAGACGGTTGTCAAGGGAGCTGCGCCGCTGCTCTCCGGATTGAGCTGGCCCCTGGCGCCGCGGTTGAGTCGATTGCGTGAGCTGAGTCAATCGGTTAAAAAGAGTTGCGACGTCCGTTTCAACACCTGTGCCGACGTTAAGGACATGGAAACCGTCGAGTTTCAGCGCCATAAGATTGATGCGCGCCACGTCGCCCACGAACACATAGTCGCGGGTTTGAAGACCGTCTCCGTTGATGACCGCCGGAATGCCCTTAAGCATCCGGTCGGTGAATATCGCCACCACTCCGGCTTCGCCCAGAGGATTCTGGCGAGGGCCATAGACGTTGGCGTAGCGCAGGCATACCGCGTTCAATCCGCAGTCCTGATTGAACACGTACATATACCGCTCAACCGCCAGCTTATCAGCGCCGTAAATCGACACCGGCTGCGCCGGATGGTACTCATCAGCGGGGAAGTAGTCCTGTTCGCCGTAGATGGCGCCGCCGGTGGAGGCGAAGATAAACCGTTTGGTCTCGTATTGCCGGCACCACTCCAACAGTTTCAAACTGCCGACGACGTTGACTTCAGCGTCAGCAGCCGGTTCCCGCATCGACCGCCGGACGTCAATCTGCGCCGCATGGTGAATGACGGCCTCAAAGCGGCGCTTCGCGAATAATTCGCCGACTTCCGGGCTGCGGATGTCCAATAGGTGGAACTCGGCGCCGGAGGGGACGTTTGCCCGGCTGCCGGTGGCAAGATTGTCGATGATGACAACGCTGTGTCCCGCAGCCAGCAAGGCGTCCGCCACATGCGAGCCGATGAAGCCGGCGCCGCCGGTTAGAAGCACTGACACTATTTCCGAATTCTCGCTCTAAGTACAGGGTTCGACTCAAAGAAACTTTAGATTATTACAATAATCTTTCTTGATAAGCAAGTCAACCCATAAGTTCTTATAATTCCGCGATTAATTAGGGTCTACTGAAAAACTCTCTTTTATGAGAAAATATGAGGC
>CAZCEM010000539.1:0-2139 GCA_964497555.1 uncultured bacterium | reverse complement strand
CTGAAAGTCTGAAAGTTTGAAAGTTTGAAAGTTTGAAAGTTTGAAAGTCTGAAAGAGGTGGCGCAGGGTGGGGACGCCCTGCGCCGCTCCCTGGCCGGCTTGGAGGGCGGACTTTCAGGGTCTGTCCGATAATTCAAAAATCGACCTGCGACGAACTTCTCCGCTGTCATTCGACGAACCTCACCGCTGTCATTCCCGCTACAGCATAGAGGTCTGACTAACCAGAACGCTCATCTTAAAAAGCGTGGGGTAAGGATTTTTCCAGCAGTCCCTATTTAACACACTGCTATCAGCTTGTTCTTAGAATGGTCTATTTTCCATGAAAATCGGCTCTTTCAGATGATCGCTTGAATGATGCTTGAAAGTTGCTTTCAAAATGAATATCTTTTAAAAAAGTCTAAATGCAAACGCCAAGCGCTAGACGGCAAAGCTAAATCCGCCGGCAGCACCAGCGGGGATTAGCCTTGTTTCACAGAGGTTCTTGACAGTGAGGATTCAATTGAAGGAGATAAGGTAAGGCTCTCCCCCCTCTGCCTTGGGACATGATCCACTCAACAAACTCCAGCAGCTCCCAGCGCCTTCACGTGTTCGTTTGTCCCCGTTAATCCTTTTAATACACGAGGTAAAAAGCCATGATTTTCCGACGGCTGTTTCCGCTATTCTTTCTGCTGTGGCTGGTCTTCTTCGAAGCGTCACTGACAAGAGCAGAGATAATCGCTGAGCCCTTTGGCTTCAGCGTCTTGATTGACAACCAAGAGAATCCCACTCATGAGGTGACGCTGATACTCACCAATAACAGCGACCGAGCTGTACATTTTGAAATCGGCTTCGACGATCCCGAACGAGACGAACGCCTGCTGCCCCGAGGTCCCAGGCGCGACCAACCGGAAGGAGTATTCGCCCTCTTCCAAGACACCGAAACCTTTGGATTTGTTGATACTTATCTGTTCAGCCAGGTCCAAGGACTCGACTACGATTGGTATCGCAACGCCAATGACCTCGTCCAAGTTGATCTGGATGAATACAATGTCGTCTGGGTGGAGACCGGCAACCAGAGCGGTCAATTCCGTCAGAATTGGGACAACAATCAGGCTCGATTTGAGGAATACGTTGAACACGGCGGGGTAATGTTTATCGAGCAGGGCCACAATGAAGGTAATAATATCTCTCATCCAACGCCTGGCGGTTTGAACTCCATCTGGGATCCCCAAAATGGTCACCTTGCTCGTGGCGCGGAAAATCATTGGATCGCCCAGCAAATGAGATGGCAAGCTGGTCAGGTCTTCCCAGGCGGACAATTCACCCATGTAACTTATCCAACGCAGAACCTTGAGAACATTGACAATTCCGACGGCTATTATGTTATTGCCGTAGGAGACAACAACAATAACGCCGTAGTGGAGTACGATTACGGCCGCGGCTGGGTGATGGTGTCCGGTTCTCCGTGCGGTCATCAGTGGCGGAATCATAATCAAGCTGACCGCTGGGGAGGCTGCGGACGAGTCCTGCTTGAATACTTGGGCATGCTCAGCGTTCCCGGTTGGATCATACCCGAACCGGAGGAAGGTGTGATCCCGGCCAACGATGAGCTGGACGTGGTGCTCACGTTCAGTGCCGCTGATATGGAAGCTGGACTGTACGATCTGATCATGGAGATTGAGACCGACGACCCGGCTACTCCTTTGATTTCCATGGCAGTGGTCATGACGGTGTTTAGGCACGTTGCTGACATCGTGGGTACTATAACAGACGCTGCAACCAACCGCCCGGTCGTCGGAGCCTCAGTGGCAATGGATTACTACCAGATTACCCGCCTTACCGACCACGAGGGGCGGTACATCTTCGAGCACATCCCCCCCGGCGGCTACATCCTGACCTACACCAAACCGGATTTCCTGCCCACCACCGCTGAAGTTGAGGTTGGTGACAACGATGAATACCGCTCTGACATCGCCCTGCTTCATTCCGAATGCACCCCCGAACCCGACGCCGTCGCTGCTGAACTGGCGCCCAACACCAACACCCAGCGCGTCATCCGCGTGACCAACGACGGCAACGGGCCCTTGACCTACACCGTCGATAGACGTCTGCTGGGCGACGCCAATGCGGATCCCTGGACGCTGCGGGTCGCCCATGAAG
>CAZCEM010000538.1:0-2142 GCA_964497555.1 uncultured bacterium | reverse complement strand
GGACATGTATCTCTTAAGCCGGTAGGACGGGCGTCCCCGCCCGTCCAGTGTCGAATTAAACCACTATCTAAGGGGGAGTGTATTAGGTCGTCAACGTTTGATTCAGCTGGGACGGCCTGCCTAAGTCAGGGGATTTTTCGGCAGTCCTTTGACGAATTCCACCGGCAAGGCGAAGACAAGCCCGATGCCGGGTTCATCCAGCGAACCGCAGACCTGCTCGAAAGTCTCTACAATGGGTAAAACCTTGTCCTCATTCACCACTGTCAGGATGGTTTTATTGTCAGGACGAGCGCCGGTCATCAGGCTGCGCAGCCCGCCGAAGATGGGAATGTCGTGAGAGATTATCTGCCCCATGCCGACTGAATCGATGACCGTCGCGCCGCGGACATCCAATTCCAAGAATCCTTCTAAAAGCTCGTCGAGGAATTCCTCCCGGTTCAGCACTATGACAACCAGCACTTTATCGTTCATGGATTCAACTCGGGATATTCCTTTTCGTGGGCGTCGATGATGCAGGAGACTTCGATGGCTGAAGCGGCGTCGAGGAGCATGTTTCTGAGTTCGCGGGCTCGAGTGAGGCGGCAGATTCGCGCCAGCAGCCGCACATGCAGCGCCGGCAAGTCTTCAGGAGTCAACAGAAGGAACACGAGCTGCGCCTTTTTGCCATCCGGGGCGTGGAAGTCCACCGGTCGAACCAGTCGCCCCAAGGCTACCAACGGTTCAGGATACGGTCCTGGTTCCGCGTGAGGGATGGCTACACCGTTCCCAATTCCCGTTCCCACCTGTCTTTCCCGTTCAAGAACAGCTTGTTTTACGGCGGCGGTTTTAAGCCAATGTTCGGTTTTCGCTAGATGATCGACCAACATGGCGATCACCTCCTCCACAGAGGCGGCGTTTATATCCAGTAAAATCCTTTCGGGAGGAATCAACTCTTTAAGTTTCATTGTGTTTTCCCGACGGAGTTATCTATAATGATTCCGGAGCGTGAGTTTATCCGGCTGAGTCGTTCGAGCGACTGAGTCTTCATCTGTCGGACTGACTCACCTTCGGGTGAAGCGTGGTATGAGACGTGCATGCGCAACGTTGAACGAGGCGCTACGGCGGTCAATCCACCGATAAGCGGCTCTATGTTAAGATACACATTTACAGCTTGAAAGTTCAACAAGGAACTTCAATAGCAGCAGCTTTTTCAAAATTGAACCGGTCGTCGGCGTTCACCGACGGTTTGGTCATTTGGACTTTGGGGCATAAGTCGAGGCTATGGCTGGAGGATCACAGCGTCATTGTGCTCGTTCCGGGCAAGTGGCGGCTTGAAAGAGAATCCAACCGACCATTGGCTCCGGGTGATATGGTGCGACTGTCTGGGGATAAAAATCATTGGCGCATGGAAGAGATATTGCCGCGCCGGAACGAATTCACCCGCAGGCAGCCTTCCATGGTGAAGCCTATTCCGCAAGTCATCGCTGCCAATCTCGATCTGGCGGTGGTGGTGGCGGCGGCTGATGAGCCGATTACGCCGCTGGGTTTGATTGATCGACTGCTGGTGACCGCTGAGTTAGGCGGCGTCAAGCCGGCGCTGGTCATTAATAAATGCGATTTAATTGGTGACGATGAGAAGGCGGAGTATCTGAGAATATACGCTAAAGCCGTAGAGTACCTGCTCTTTACCAGCGCGGTCAGCGGGGAAGGGATAAAGGCTTTGACGGAGTTGATACAGGGACGCATAGTCCTGTTGGCGGGAGCGTCCGGGGTGGGGAAGACATCGCTGGCTAATTGCATTGACCCGGCCCTGGATTTGCGGGTGCGGCAGATTTCGTCGTCAACCGGCAAGGGCGTGCATACGACGACTGTTTCTGAGTTATTTCCCATCACCGGGGGCGGTTGGTTGACCGACACGCCGGGACTGCGGGAATGTGGTCCTTACGGGAAAACGCCTGCTAATATAGGAGAAGCCTTCCCGGAAATCCGTCGTTTGTCGAAGGGGTGCCGATTCCGTAATTGTGTTCATCGGACGGAGGAGGGCTGCACGGTCATCCCGGCGGCGGGCAGCAGGGCGCTGCCGGAATCCCGTTATGAATCCTATCTGAAGCTGTTAGCGGAGGCGGAAGAAGAAAATCGTCCTGATTTTAGGAGAGTCAGGGG
>CAZCEM010000537.1:0-2145 GCA_964497555.1 uncultured bacterium | reverse complement strand
ATAGTGGTCAGGCAATGGCCTACGGAAGCATGCCGCGGATGCGCGGCTACTCAGCCAAAGTGTTTGACAAAGATGGCAGACTGTCCCGAATGACCGACAGTCGGGTGGACCCGATGATTCCGCTGGGTGCGGTGCTGTCAACTTGGCAGTGGGGGTTCGTGCGACTGGCTCCTTCGACGGAACGGATTGGGGATCTGCTTTTGGACCAACGCTGGCGGGCTATCGTTGGCCTGAAACCCGAGCATGGAGGTAGCCCCGATCGCGCGGCCGAAATCTTGGACGGACTTTCGATCGACGAATGGAACGAGATGATGCTCGAGGACTTCTTCATTGCCCGTAGAGCCGGAATCCTCACCGATGATGGCCCTTATGGAAAACGATGCGCCGCCGTGGACCTCAACGAGCTTTTCAAGAGCGAAAAAATCCATTGTCCGCACTGCCAGGTTCGAGAGAAGACGGTGTTGGATGCCAAGGGAGAAAAGCGGACCGTCTTGGAGTACTACCACCAGGCGGTAGCTCTGACTTGGGTCAGCGGCGAGATTCCTTTTGTGATCGGGTGGGAGATGCTGTCTCCCGGCGAAGGAGAGTTGACGGCAGCCATACGACTTCTGCATAGACTCTTACCCCGGTTGAACAAGAGCCTCGATTTTGTCCTGGGGGACGCTCTGTACTGTTGTCGTCCGTTCTTTGAGGCTGTTTGCGGGGCGGGTTTACAGGGTATGGCCATCAGTTCCGGCAACACCGAGATGGATGAAGAAATGGATCTGTTGATGCAGACTGATTCCCCTCGGCTTGTGCAGGGGCTCAACGTAGCCGTCTGGGCCATGGAAAGCGAAGCGTGGCGCCAAAGCTTGAAGCGCAATCTCCATGTGATCCATTGCGAGCGGCGCTATGAAGCCCCGGCGTGGAAGCATGAACGGAAACAGCTACGGGTGATTACGTCAGCTGCGATCGATATTCTTCCCTCAGGGCAAGGGTGGAAGATCGGGCGCAGCCGCTGGACGATCGAGAACGCAACTTTTAACCTTCTAACCCGAGACTCAGCAACTCCGCACGGTGACGGCAACATCCTGAGTTTCAGCAATTAAAAGCATTTAGGCGGTTGGATAAATTGCATTGACATATTATCTGACATTTTATAGAATGTCAGTATGCCTAAAACGCAAACTCAGCAGAGCAAACTGACCCTGGAGCGGCAAAAGTTAGCCGCCGGACTCCCCCCCTTCGAGGAAATGGTCCGAGGCAGCCTCGTGACTCGCTATCGGCGCTGTGGCAAGCCCAACTGCCATTGCGTCGAAACCGAGGGACATGGTCCAGCGCGCTACTTGGCCGTTACCCTAAAGGGGGGCAAGACCGAGCAGATCCTTCTGTCGGATGAAATGGTTCCCGTGGCCCGTCAGTATCTGGAGAACTATAAGCGTTGGTGGGAAGCCCTGGAGAGGGTGTCGGAGGTAAACCGCCGGTTGCTGCGCATGCGGGCAAGGGAACTGCTGAAGAAACCAGGGGGAGTTCGCTCATAGACGGAAACGGCCAGATCGGCCGGGGTGAAGTTTTTTTTGGTGCCAATCTGACATTCTAATAGTGGTCAGGCAATGGCCTACGGAAGCATGCCGCGGATGCGCGGCTACTCAGCTGAGACTGATCGATTTTTATGATGGTGGAGTTTTCACGATAATTGGTGGATTTGGGTTGGGTTGGATTGCATTACCTTTCCTGGCGCGGTTCCTGGTTCCGTTCCGGTTTGAGGCTATGGGTGGGAACCGGGTCCGGATCAAAGAGGCCTTTCAATTGCCGCATCATTATTTGCCATGATGTAGTGCTTGCCTTCGCGCTGGATCTGGCCCTTTGCCAGCAAAGCGCGCAACGCTTCGAGGACCCGCTGTTTTCTTACCTGTAGGGTCGCCCGCAGTGAATCCGCGGTGCATGGCGATTGTGACTCCGAGAGAAACCCGATGATGCGACCCGTCAGATCCACGTGCTGCGCAGGATCATCTCTGTGACCGGTTGCGATCCGCAACGAGGGGGCGCAGTCCTTCTGCGTTGCCGCAACGAGTTCGAGCGGCAGCGGAGAAAGGCCGGGAGCCGACCGGTGTTCGGCCGACAGTGTCACGTGGCCGTTGCGCTGCTGGAGAGAGACGAGGGAAT
>CAZCEM010000536.1:0-2151 GCA_964497555.1 uncultured bacterium | reverse complement strand
GCTTTGTTGAGAATTCCAAAGATTGGAGCCTGACTCCAGCAAATTACAGCCTTGCCTTAATCCAGTCAATCTAAACCGCCTCTTCTTGGTTGACTGAAAGATTATTAGGAACCATATTTAATGGTCAGGACTTCCATCACTCAGCCTCAGGAGATCCCATGCCCCGGATCAGTGCTCTCGCCATGGTATTCATGGTCGCTGCGACCGCCGGCGCGGCGATCCTAAACGTGCCGGCTCAGTATCAAACCCTCCAAGACGCCGTCAACGCCGCCAACCGCGGCGATACAGTGCTGGCGGCGCCCGGCGTCTATCGAGAAAATCTCGACTTTGCGTCCAAGTCAATAACCGTCGCCAGCCGTCTGCTCCTGACCGGCAATCCGGCTTATATCGACTCCACTGTTGTCGACGGCCATCAGGCTGGAGCCTGCGCCCTGTTTGAGAATATCGACCGCGATGGCGCCGTGCTGCAAGGTTTCACCTTAGAAAACGGTCTCAACCGCGAAGGCGGAGGAGTGTCCGCGATAAACGCCGCCGCCTCGGTGTTAAACTGCCTCATCCGCCACAACACTGCCTATTTCCACGGCGGCGGGGTGTATGCTGAAAATTCCAATCTGTTTCTCGGGCAATGCGTCATCCGCGAGAACGAGACCGACAACGGTGGCGGAGGCGGGGTGTTTCTGCACGGCGGGCAGGTCGGCGTCAACCGCTGCGACGTCAGCTTCAACGACACCGACATCATCGACGGCGGCGGGTTCTTCATTGAGGCGTCCAATCCAGTGATCGCCAACACCACCATCGCCTTCAACTGCGTGGACGAGCGCGGCGGAGGCATCTTCTTCACCGACCTGTCGATGGTTACGCTGCGCAACGTCATCCTGTGGGGGAACTCGCCTCAGCAGGCCTGGGTGTTCCGCGAGAACCGCGTCACCATCCTCTACACTGTCATCGAAGGCGGCGAAGGCGACATAGTGGTGGACAATCCGGAAGCCTACCTCCGCTGGCAGGACGGCAATATCTTTGAAAATCCGTGTTTCGTCGATTTCCGCGCCGGCAACTTGAATCTGGCGTGGCCCAACTTCCCCGAAAACGACGCTGGCAAGTCCCCCTGCATCGACGCGGGCGATCCTGGCGCCCGGCTGGATCCCGACGGCACCCGGTCGGACATAGGCGGCTATCCCTATTTCCAGACGCCTTTCATCGCCGCCGAACCGGAGACGCTGGTATTCAACACCATACGGGTGAACGAGAGCGACTGGCAGTGGATTAAACTGCGCAACGGCGGCGGCGGCACCGTCCATTTTTCGGGGATAGCGATACTGCCGCCGGGAGCGCCGTTCATCGTCAACAATCCTGAGCCTTTCGACTTAAGGCCCGGCGGCGAGCACGACTTGTGGCTGCGGTTTTTTCCGCGCAGCGCGGCTCGGTTTGAGGGCTTGCTGCATCTGGACACCAATCTGGAGTCGCGACCGGTGGTGGAGATGCCTTTGATAGGCGCCACGCTGGGCGTCGACGAGCTTGACGCCATGACGCCGACGCTTTTCGGCATCAGCCGCCTGTATCCCAATCCCTTCAATTCTATGCTGCAGCTGGAGGTGGGGTTGCCGGTTCCGTCGGAGGTGAAGCTGCTTCTTATTGACAATGCGGGGCGGGCGACGCTGGAGTTATATGACGGCTGGCTGCCGGCGGGTGTCAACCGTTTCAGTTGCTCGGGGGAGGGCTTAGCGGCGGGAGCATACTGGCTGAGGCTGGAAGGAGAGGGGAGGGCGGCATTGCAGAAGGTGATCTTAGCAAAATGAGCACGAAGCAAGTTTGAAAGTTTGAAAGTTCGAAAGTGTGAAAGTTTGAAAAGTGTGAAAGTTGTAAGGTGTGGCGCTGGGTGTCCTAATCCTGCGCCTTCTCGTTGGTACTTGGAGGACAGACTTTCATTCCGCTCTTCTTTAGGCGCCTTGGAAGGGAGGCATTAAGAGTTTGTCCGATAATTTAAAACTCGACCTACAGCGAAACTCCCTGCTGTCATTCCCGCAATGAACCTTACTGCCGTCATTCCCGCAATGAACCCCCCTGCTGTCATTCCCGCAATGAACCCCCCTGCTGTCATTCCCGCGAAAGCGGGAATCCAGAATTAATTTTTAAGCGCTTGATAATTCAAAT
>CAZCEM010000535.1:0-2158 GCA_964497555.1 uncultured bacterium | reverse complement strand
ACAGCTCTACTTCCTCAGTAGTCACTAATGCCCCGTGCAGCCGTATGAGATGCGCCGTTCCCGGTCCTTGATAAAGCATGTCCCCACGCCCCAGCAAGGTTTCCGCGCCCTGAACGTCGATGATGGTGCGCGAGTCGAACTTGGACGCCACCTGAAAGGCAATCCGCGAGGGGAAGTTGGCTTTAATCAATCCCGTTACTACGTCCACCGACGGACGCTGCGTGGCTACCACCAGATGAATCCCCACCGCCCGCGCCATCTGCGCCAACCGCGCCACCAGTTCCTCGAACTCTCGCCGCACAACCATCATCAAGTCGGCGAGTTCGTCGATGATGACCACCAGATAGGGCAGCCGTTCGCGGGTGTCCTGCACCTCCGGGTCATCGGGCGCGGTTCGCGCCAGCCAGCGGTTGTATTCGTCCAATCCCCGCACGCCCGCGTCGGCGAGGATGTCGTAGCGCCGCTCCATCTCAATGTGGACGCTCTGCAGCGTCTTGACAGCGTTCTCCGGAGTGGTGATGACCTTTTCTCCCAGCCCCGGCGGAGCGACCAGATGCTGCTCCGCTAATCGGGCGTACAAAGACAGCTCCAGTTTCTTGGGATCGACCAGCACCAATCGTACGTCGTTCGGATCGCAGCGGAAGAGGATGCTGGTGATGAGCGTGTTGATGCACACGGATTTGCCCGAACCGGTCGCGCCGGCGATGAGCATGTGCGGCGTCTTGGCGAGGTCGATGCAGTAGATGCCGCCGTTCGCGTCTTTGCCAAGGGCGATCATCAGGGGATCCTTGCGGCGGCGGAATTCCTCCGAGCCGACGACTTCCCGTATAAAGACGGTCTCCGGGTGACGGTTGGGGATTTCCACCCCCACCGCAGCTTCGCCGGGAATGGGCGCTAAGATTCGCACGCCCGGCGCGCGGAGGGCCATGGCGATGTCGTCCGCGGAGCTGGCGATGCGGGCGATCTTGACCGTTGGCGCCGGTTTCAGGTCGTAGCGGGTGATGATGGGTCCCGGCACGGTGCGAATCACCTTGGCTTCGATCTTCAAGCTGCCGAGCTTGTCCTCCAGCCGCCGGGAGTTGTCATCCAGCTCGTCCTGACTCAACCGGGGACGGTCGAGCGGGATTTCATCCAGCAGCTCAATGGGCGGCAGCCGCCGCACCCCGATGACTTCTTTGACCGGTCCGGTTCTGATAACCTTTTTGAACCTCCGCGATTCCGTTGTGACCGCTGCCCGTGCATACGCTGGCGTGGGCTCGTGGGTGACAGTTGGCATTGGAGAGTCGTCCGCCTGGACTTCCTCAGTTAATGCGTCGAAATCGTCCGGGTAGCCGCCCGCTTCCGCTTCCTCAAACGGCAGCGGATTCGGACGCGGCAGGCGGCTCGTCAGCGATGAGAACACCACCACCACCATTGAAAAGGCTCGATAAATAAGAACGCTGATGGTCTTGGGCAGTTCCCAGAACAGCACCGCGGCTATACGGCTGAACTTCATGCCCGCCAGAACCACCAGCAGAACTAACAGCAGCGCAGATGCCGCCAGAGCCATGCCGGTAACGCCGAGCAATTCCTTGGACGCTTCGACTAACTGGTTGACGAAGACGCCCGATAAATCTTCCTGCAGCGGTAGTCCAGCCAACTGACGCAGGTAAGCGAAAGCGAATCCAACATAAAAACCCGTCGCAAGGGTGATGACAGCCGGTTTGACGACGACGGAGGGCTTGCGGCTCCACCAGCCGCCCAGGATGATGAACAGCAGCCCCGGCACCGCGAACGCTCCCCAGCGCCCGAAGGTCAGACGGATAATAAGTTCCGCTGCGAATCCGCCAAACTTGCCTAAGATTCCAGTGTGGACGCCCCAGCTTTCGGGATCCGAATCCGATGAAGTCTGTTGGAATCTGAAAAGCGATAGAAGGAGGAACACAGCCAGAAATACCAGGAGGACGTGGATGATCTCCAGCGACTTGACGCACTTGGTCGTTCGGCGGCTCTTGTAGGCGTCGGTCTTGGTTTTACTTTCGGTGCGTTTGGGTTTTCGGTTTGCCATTAGTTCGTCTCAGATTGCGCGAACAACGCGCCGACAGCCGTCATTTCCCAGAAAATAGCCTGCGACGCGTAGGTCGGGCCTCCGAGCCCGACCGCCAATCTGCCGCAGCCT
>CAZCEM010000534.1:0-2158 GCA_964497555.1 uncultured bacterium | reverse complement strand
CGTGCCGCCACTCGAACCAGAAGTCGAACAGGTCACCGACTACAAACAGCGACCGCGCCCGGCATGCTTCTTCCCGCAGAAAATTAATAACCAGCGGCGCCCAGTCGCTTAAGTCGGGACGGGGAAGAAGCGGCAGGTGGCTGTCCGAAAGGAAGTACGCCGGTGATGGCGCTTCCGGCAATGTCGATTTGTCAATCAGGAGCGTTATACCCGCCGATTCACGAGATTAGCGGAAGCTTGATCGGTAGGCAGGATCAGCACCTCCGCAACGTTCACATGCGCCGGACGTGAAGCAACCCATAAAACCGCTTCCGCAACGTCCTCCGCCTTCAGCGGCTGCAGGCCCTGATAGATGACTTTAGCTTTGTCGGAATCCCCGTCAAATCGCACCAGCGAGAACTCTGTCTCCACCATCCCCGGATCCACGGTGGAAACCCGAACCGGGGTGCTGATCAGATCCATCATCAGTCCGTGCGTCAAGGCATGAACCGCGAATTTGGTGGCGCAATAGACGCCGCCTTTGGGATAGACCTGCCTGCCTGCAATAGATCCGATGTTGATTACATGCCCGCGTCCGCGCTTGATCATGCCCGGCACCACCTCGCGGGTGAGGTTCAGCAATCCCTTGACGTTGGTGTCGATCATCCGGTCCCAGTGGCTGTAATCGCCTTCGGGGATGGGCGCCAGACCGGCGGCTAGGCCGGCGTTGTTGAGCAAAATGTCGATGGCGCAAAATTCCGGGGGGATACACCGGACGAATTCCTGCACCGCCGACCGGTCGCGCACGTCCAGCGCGCCAATATGACAAGGAACGTCGAGATTGTCAGACAAGGACTGCAGCCGGTCGAGGCGCCGAGCTGCCAGCACCAACCTCGCGCCAGCGGCAGCGAACTGCTGCGCACAGGCTTCGCCGATACCGGCCGACGCGCCAGTAATGAAAACTATCTGGTCTTTTAGGTTTATCGTGGACAAAGCAGCGTCCGGTTTATTGAGACTATGAAGGTGATGGACTTGTTTCCCTTCCAGCGCTCGATATAGAGGAAGGGGTAGAATTGTAGTGAATAATATAGGCCTAATGGACTTTATGGACTCAGTCGGGGACTATACCATTCTGAGTCCTTAAATCATAATTTATAATTCTTAATTCTTAATTCTTAATTCTTAATTCAATAAAAGGTTTCCCTTTCTATCCGTCCCAGTTTTCGCGCTAGTTGGTCAGCCAGCCGATACCATACCGCCGCTGCCAACGTCCAGACTGCGGTCAGCGCCAGAAATCTCAGCCACATCGTCACCGCTGACAAATCCGGCTGCGCCAATACGGGCAGGTCGCCGTATAAGGCACGCCTCCAGAGATCGCCCCAATACGTCATCGGCAGCCAGCGCCCCACCCAAGCAACCGCCGGCGGCAAGAATGAGAACGGTATCACCGCGCCTGAAGCCAAGAACATCAAACCAGATATTCCCTCCGCCCACACCCAGCCCATCCGGTCCACCAGCAGCATCATGCTCGCCAGTATCCACCCGAAGGACACCAGCCCCACTAATCCCATCAAAAAGGCGCTCATAACCGTCAACCAATCGACTCCACCCGCGCGAAACGGCACTCCAAGGAACAGATAGCCGGCCCCGAGCGTCGCCGCCAAACCCGCCAGCGAAATTACCAGCTTGACAACAACTCGACCCGAAATCAGGACCGGGAACGGCATTGGTGAAATATACAGATACCGCAGCAGCCGGTAGTGTTCGCGGTCTTCGATGACCGCGAGGCCCGCGCCGGTCATTATCGCGCGGACGAAGAGAAACATCGCCGAGCCTGCCAGCAGAAACGCCAGAAATTCCGGCTGGGCTGCATCTCCTTTTACAACCCGGTACATGAACACCAGCATCAGCACCCCGGAAATGGGGGCGATTAACGAGAACAGCAGATACACCAGCGGCGGCGCCCAGTTGCCCTCCTGATTCCAGCCCAGCTTAGCATTCGCAATGAAGGCCTGTTTTATCTGACCTGCGTTCAAATCACAGCTTTCCTGGATAAAAGAATTTAAAAAGACCACAAGGGCCAAGTAACAAGAGTTAAGAGCCAAGAGCTAAGAAGAAAGATCCAAGAAGTCAGCGTATATTTTTTTATTCTTTGACACTTCCTACTTGTTACCTACCA
>CAZCEM010000533.1:0-2159 GCA_964497555.1 uncultured bacterium | reverse complement strand
GCGCCGATCGATGACGCCTTCGCTGGTGATCTCGGCCAGAAGCAGCTCGCCCGCCCCCGCCTGCGCCGTCTGTTTCAAGACCGTCTCAAAGCTGTCGGCCAGATGGATCTGGTGTTCTTCGCCGGTTATGAAATGTGTCGCTGTCTGTGTGGAAATCTGCGTATACTTCAGGAAGAGAAAGAGCGAAGGCGAACCGCCGTCGATTGGGACGGCAGTCTCATCCAACACCTGCACCCGCTCGCCGCCGATGTAAGCGACGCCCGGCTGCAAGGTGTAGATTCCGTCGCCCAAGACCAACTCCAGACCGTTCACCACACCGTCCGAAAACATCTCGCGCTGCCGGTCGAGAATGGCGGCCTCTTTGCCCTGCTGCTCGAACTCCAGGTCTTCCAGGGTCGGCTTGATGCCGGAGAAGTATTTCAGTCGCTGCATCGCTTATCCTTGAAAATGCACCACCGCCCGGGTGTGGGCGGGCTTGGCGGCGTTGACCGCCTCCCGCACCACTTCGGGATCGTATGCGATGCCGTTTGGATTCGAGACCGCCACCCAGAAGTGAAAGGACTGCGACAGGTCGGATCGGCTGTAGGCCCGCGTCTGGCGATAACCATCGTTGGCCTCCATCTCTCCACGGCTGAAGATGTGGGTGAGGTTGGTTTCGACCTCGCCTTCCTGATCCTCTCTATTCAGTACCAGCCAGGCTTGGTCGTCGGCGTAATACTCCACGATCTGGTCGCAGCGCAGCCTAAAAATCTCTTCGATCAAATACCTGATCCCGGTCTTGGTCCCCAAGAATCGGTTGCGGTAAGGAAGGGTCAATATCCTCTCCAGCAAAGCGGCGTCGCTCTCGCCCAGCAGCCGCCTGAGTCCCCGATCGAGCGCGTGCATCTCAAGATCGTCGCTCCGCTCAGGTTGTGAGTAATAGGGATCATCTGGACTCCCATCCAGCGAATAACGCCGGAGCCGCGCTGTCAGGATCGCGGACCTCAATTCGTCCAGAACCGTTCCCACAGCGTCCAGAAACCCAAAGAGTCGCGATTCTGAGGGGCTCTGGCGCTTCCTGACCGCCGGCAGCAACCGCCACATCAGTTCGGCCGATCTACTCGCCAAGTCCGAACCTCTCTTTGTCGACAGCTGCAATCTCCGCCTGCGCCGCCGTCGCGCTGCCTCCCGATCCAGTGATGGCGCTGTCCTGATAGGCGCGCCCTTTGATGCGGTGGATGATGCTCACATTCTCGATTACCAGGAAGCTGTCAACGCCTATTTGAATGTCGCGAATCGGCGTCAAGACCTTCACGTTGTAAATCCCTTCTAAATCCATCACCGCGTCGATCAGTCGGGCGAGAATGAGCCCCTCACCCAACTGCAGGCGCTTTGAATATTCGGTGATCACTGAGCGGATGTCGGTGTCTATCCTCTCCTGATCAGCATTAGCGAACCGGGTCGCCTCTAAAGTCACTTCGGTGTGGACAATCTGCGGCGCCAGCACCCGCACGTCGGCGGTAAGGGGCTTTCTCGCTTTAATGAACTGGTGCACCTCGTTCAGCAGCGCCGGAGTCGGGACTCCGTTCGCGCCGAGTATCACCACCCCCACCGTGCCCGGTCCGAAGGGAAAGTCGTCCAGCACCGATGCCGCGATAACTCCCGGCACCGACAACGCCCAGTTTCTGTAGACCTCTCTTGTTCCGCCCAGCCCCAGCCTCTCCCAAGTCGTGATCGCCCGCATCCGCAACTGCTCGTCCGACTCCGGGTCGCTGCCTTCCCGCAGCAACGATCCCGCACCGTTCACCACCGATTCGATGCCGGCAATCCGAGTCACGATGCGGGTGACCGTCCCCTCGCCGACGTTCCAGGCTGCACCTGACGACTCAGCCTCCGCCTCAACCTCAATACTGTCTGTTCCTTCATTCAGAACCACCTCCGCAATGGTGATGAATCGATAGTCCTTGCCCGCCGCGTCCTTCTGCGACTTGCAGATCGTCCCCGCCGGAATGGTGATGTTGCTATCCGCCGGGGTCGAGCGACTGCAGGTCAGCCGAACCCTCGTCTTCACCGCCGGATGGCGGACAATGCCCACCTCCCGCACTTTCAGATCAAGCCAGGCGCCGGTCGCGGTCTGAACGAACGACTGCGCCATCATCGTCTTCAGCAGAGTATAAAGG
>CAZCEM010000532.1:0-2161 GCA_964497555.1 uncultured bacterium | reverse complement strand
GCCGCAGGGTGTCCGCACCCTGCGGTTGCTGCTATTTTCATCTTCCGTGGTGGGGCAGCCACCATGACAATTCCTGCGAAAGCGGGAATCCAGAAAATGCGCCTTCGGCGCATTATACATTCTGCATTCTACATTCTTCATTCTGC
This sequence comes from uncultured bacterium, assembly GCA_964497555.1. Classification (GTDB taxonomy): domain Bacteria; phylum Electryoneota; class AABM5-125-24; order Hatepunaeales; family Hatepunaeaceae; genus CAZCEM01. The sequence continues at coordinate 2,015 of CAZCEM010000532.1, read as the reverse complement.
ATTCCCTACCCCCACAGCTTTCCTTCCACATGCGCCCGCACCGGGGCCACGGTCTCATCGACCTCCTTCAAGATGCGGTCGATTTCCGAGCGGAGGTTTTTGGCGAAGTCGTCCTGCGGCAGCCCCTGCAGGTTAATCATCACGTTGTATGCCGCGCCCCGCGCCGCCATGAACGCTGCCAGCGCGCTAATCCCCGCGTCGGAAGCCATATTCACGTTGCCATGTTCGACAGCGGACTTCGCCAGCTTCGCGGCTTCGGGCATCATCTGCACTACTTCGAACGGCACCAGCGCCGCGGCGCGGGTAGTGTCCTGAAGGGCTTTCGCGCGAGCTTCGATCTCCTCGTCGGTCTTCTTGGGCAGCCCAAACGCCGCCATCAATCTGTTAAAGGCTTCGGTGTCGCGATCGACGATGTTCACCAGCCGGGCTTTCAGTTCCTGCGCTCGGACGGCGGTCTCATTCATCTCGTCGTTGTACTGGGTGTAGCCCTTTTTATTGTAAGTCGAGTTGCCCACCATTGCCGCCAGCGCCGTTCCCAAAGCTCCCACCAGCGCCGCTACCGAACCGCCGCCCGGCGCGGGGCTGGTCGAAGCCAGCTCATCGACAAAGGCCGTAACCGTCTTGCTGGTCAGAATCCCCGGCTTGCGCAGGCGGTATTCGATGACCTTTTCAATGGGATTAAACGGCACAATCTCGCTCAAGCCCATCGACTGAATCGCGGTCTGAACCAGGTCGGCCTCGCTGACGCCGGAACAGGAACCCTGCTTCTGCAGATAATGCCGCCCGGCGTCTAACATCGCGTCCAGCGGGATTAAGCCCACCAATTCGCTGCCGGTGGCGCGCAGGCCGAACTCCTGCGCCAGTTCGCAGCCTGCGTCGAAGATTTCGTGGATCGGCGCGAGATGATGATTGGTGATGTTGACCGACACCTGCGCACGATAGTATTCTTCGATGTACCAACCTACAGCTTTGACACTCTGGAAGCGACCTGGGATCATGATGACACTGCCGTTTTCATCGCGGTCATAGACGCCGGGCTTGGACATCTGGGCAAAGCCGCGCTCGCGCAGGCGGTTGGCGACCTTGGACGCCAGTTTGGCGTCGCGGGTGTTCAGGTTGATGTTCCAGGCGATCAGGAAGTCCCGGGCGCTGACGGCGGTCGCGCCGTAGCGGGGCGGAAACTTGAAGGGGCCGAAGTCCGGCTTCCATTCGGGCTTGCCTTCGCGGGCTTTCAGTCCTTCGTATTCGCCTTGGCGGCAGTAAGCCAGGTTCTTGCGCTTAGGCTCGGTGGCGGCGTACTCGTACAGATAGACCGGGAAGCCCAGTTCATCGCCGACGCGCTGTCCGAGGCGGCGCGCCAGTTCGACGCAGTCGTCCATGGTCAGGCCCGACACGGGTACGAAGGGGCAGACGTCGGTGGCGCCCATGCGGGGATGAGCGCCGGAGTGTTTGGTCATGTCGATGAGTTCGCTTGACTTGCGAATCAGCCGGAAGGCGGCTTCGACGGCTGCGTCGGGCTCGCCGGCGAAGGTGATGACGGTGCGGTTAGTGGCGGCGCCGGGGTCGACGTCCAGCAGTTCGACGCCTTCGACCGCCTCGACCTCGGCGGTGATCTGGTTGATGATGTTTCGGTCGCGTCCTTCGGAAATGTTGGGGACGCATTCGACTATGCGAGGCATTAACGCTCCGATTATGCTTTGGGGGACTTTTCCGCGGTGGTTTTATACTAATGTAATGTCAAAAGTGATATGACGTTTCGACACGTTATTGCGAGCAAAGCGAAGCAATCTCAAAGTGAGATTGCTTCATCAGCCTTCGGCTGATTCGTAAAGACTCAATCCACCATTACGCACCTTGATGCGACAGGCGTCGCGCGACACGACCCTAATATGAATGGGTGCAAAATCATTAGGTCATTCATTGTCATTCCCGCGATAGCAGCAATCCTGTCATAAGGCACTTCTGGATTCCCGCTTTCGCGGGAATTGTCATGGCGGCAGCCCCACCACGAAGGA
>CAZCEM010000531.1:0-2163 GCA_964497555.1 uncultured bacterium | reverse complement strand
TGTCATGGTGGCTTCCCCACCACGAAGGATGAAAATCGCCTCAGCCGTAGGTTGTAGATGCCCTGCGGCACACTGGTGGTCGGGCTCGGAGGCCCGACCTACGCGCTTTGAAGGGGCTATTTTCTGGGAAATGACAGCGAGGAGGAGTTCAAACCAAAAAACCGAACCAAACCGCAAAAAATTGGGAGTTTTTCAGCAGATCCTAATTATAATACACCAGATTGAAGGCGGCAAAAATATCGTTCACTAAAATAGACTATCCTGAACTTTGCCGGACTCTGGGTTTGTGGCTCTTGGTGCCGGCTTTTAATGTCGAGCTGCATCTCGCGGATTTAATCGACCGGGACAGCCGATTCATCCCGCTGGACCAAATGCTGATAGTCGATGACGGCTCCACCGACGGCACCCGTGCGGTAGGGGGGAGGCTGGGTGTACGGGTGCTTTCCCATTCCGAAAACCAAGGTAAAGGCGCGTCGCTGGTTAAGGGCTTTTCAGCATTGTGTGATTTAAAGGCGCGCTGGATAATAACGCAGGACGGGGACCTGCAACATGATCCGGCGCATCTGCCGGCTTTTATCGACGCAGCGGCGGCTGACCGTTGTGATTTGGTCATCGGGGCGCGTCAGCGAATCGGATCCATGCCTTGGGATCGGCGATTCTCCAATTGGTCCACCAGTGCGTTTCTATCACTGCTTGCCGGACAGCGCTTGCCGGACGCGCAATCGGGCTACCGGCTTTTACGCTCGTCGATGCTGGCGGGAATGGTCTTCCGCTGCCGCAGGTATGACCTGGAGACGGAACTGCTGTTGAAGTTCATCCGCCGCGGCGCGCGGATAGGCAGCGTGCCTATATCTACCGAATATCATCGGTCAGCTTCCTCTATCCATCGCGGAGCTGACACGCTCCGGTTTCTGAAGATTGTGCTGAGGTACCTCATCTTTCGACATGAGTTTTGAATCCCAACGCGACGCGATGGTTCGCAGCCAGCTTGACTCCCGCGACATTTACAGCCGCGCGGTGTTGAATGCCATGAGAAGGATAGAACGCCATCGTTTTGTCCCGGAATCTCACGTCAATCAGGCTTATGAGGACCATCCGGTGTTCATCGGCGAGGGGCAGACCATCTCGCAGCCCTACATCGTAGCCCTGATGACGCAGTGCCTCGCCTTGACCGGCGAAGAGCGCGTGCTGGAGATAGGCACCGGTTCGGGCTATCAGACGGCCATCTTGGCGGAATTGTCGCATGAAGTATATACTGTCGAGCGGATCGAGATCCTCTTGACACGGGCGAAGGAGATTCTCGCTGAACTGGATTATCGGAATATTTACTTCAAGTGCGGAGACGGGACGGAGGGCTGGGCTGAGCGCAGCCCCTTCGACGGCATTCTGGTGACCGCCGCCGCGCCGCGGGTGCCGCAGCCGCTGTTTGAGCAGTTGGCGGCGGGGGGAAGGCTGGTCATTCCGGTAGGGGGGAGGTTCACTCAACAGCTTCAGGTCATTGTCAAGAAGAAGGACGGGCCGATGAAGGTGAGTTCGGTCTGTGGCTGTGTGTTCGTTCCGCTGGTGGGGCGGGAGGGCTGGCATCGTGAAGGCTGAGATAGCGGGCTTTCTCGCTCGCTTGGGATTAGGACCAGAGGTTTCGACGGTGGTCTTCGGGATGCTGCCCATCTTCGAGCTGCGCGGCGCCATCCCATGGGCGACCTTCATGTACGACATGAACTGGCGCGCTGCACTGGGATGGAGTATGCTGGGCAACGCGCTGCCCATCCCGCTGATTATATGGCTGCTGGATCCGATCCAGCGACGGCTCAGCCGCTGGGGACTTGCCCAGCGGTTCTTCGAGTGGCTGTTCGCTCGATCACGCCGCAAGGGCAAGGTCATCGAGAACTACAAAGCGGTGGGGTTGATGCTGTTCGTGGCTATACCGCTGCCGGTGACCGGCGCCTGGACGGGCGCGGTGGCTGCTTACCTGTTCGGCATCCGATTCTGGAAAGCCCTGCCGGCAATCTATGCGGGAGTGCTGATCGCGGGGGTAATTGTAACGCTGGCGTGTCAGGGGGTGTTGGGATTTTGGGATTTGAGTAAGGGGATGTAGGTTTTTCCTTACTGCCGCGTAGGTCGGGCGTCTCGCCCGACATTTCCCCCCTGCTGGCAGGGGGAAAT
>CAZCEM010000530.1:0-2171 GCA_964497555.1 uncultured bacterium | reverse complement strand
CGCCGACCGCATCCAGGGCCTCCTTGGCAAACGCCACCGAGCGGCTGGAGGGCAGAAAATGCTGAGGGTGAATTTGATCGAGTCGAAACCAAATTCCGTTCCGCCCAAGGGAATGTCCCTTTCGGTCCACGGGATCATAGAATCCGGCTGATACCTGAATGTCAGGTTCCTGTTCGAAAGGCCGGACGAGTTTCTCCAGCCAGTCGGGATTGGGCTGACAGCCAAAATCGGTGACGGCAATGATAGGGAAACGGGCATGGGCAATAGCGATATTCCGGCCGCGGGCCATATTCGTCCCGGGCTCGATCATCATCCGAAGTGGAATGGGACTCTGTTCCGCCAGCGACTGGAGCAGCTTCTCCGTGCCATCCGTGGAGCCGCCATCCACAACGAAAATCTCGTCCGGCAGACGCGTCTGGCCGAGAATGCTCCGCAACCAAGCCTCGGCGTTCTTCGACTCGTTCTTTACAGAGGCGATCAAGGAGACCTGGCATCGCCACTCTGCCAACTTCTTGCTTAACTCTCTGCGGGGCAAATAGCCTGGAAAAAGGGAAAGATTGTCAGTGTAGAGTGTGACCCGGCTGTTATCCACTGCGATGTACTTTTCGGTGAACGGCGAAGGAGGTGTCTCGATCCATCGCTGTAGCCGGCTGACGATGCGACGGCAGCCAGAAATCGCCCTTTGGGTAACGCTCCCTCTTAGGACAAACCGCAGGAGGCGCTCGCGCTGGCTGCCGTGCGGCACCAGCCACAGACGCACGCGCCACAAGAACCAGATGACCGCCCAAGCATGGCTGCGAGTGATGTCCGTCACCTGCGTTGTCAACGCTTCGACCGCCCGGTTCTTTTCCGCCACCTGTGCTATCAGCGATTGATAGGCTTGTTCTATTTCCCGCACCTGTTTTCCTAGCGACTGAATAGCTTGATCTTTTTCCGCCACCTGCGCAGACGATGTACGGACAGTTTGACTTTCCTTTGATAATCGAGCCTGGAGGAACTTTACCTCCCGATTTTTCCTTACCCATCGTTCGTTCGACACTTGCACTTCTCGATCACGCTCGGCCAATCGCTCCTTCAGTTCTTGGATTGCCTTAACCTGCTCCAGCAATTTATCTGAGCTTGCCTGGGTTGCCTGTTCCTGCTCTGCCAATAAGCGAGTTTGTTTGAGGGCAAATTCTCTTATAAAGCTGGTATCTATAGACCGCTTGGATAGGTCGGCAAATCCATTTTCTAATAAGGCAACTGCCAACCGCGCGTTTTCTCCAGCAAGTTTCTTGAATCCAGCTGTTTTAACAGACAACCCCTTCATAATCTTCTGGCGTTCCTCCCAAACCAGAAGCATGGTATCTAGCAGTTTCTCCCCCATCCCCGCTGACAAGGGCACAGCATACTTCATAAAGTTTAGCCGTCGCAGCAGGTTGGTCACTTTGGGGTCGTAGGTCAGACCGACGAACGGAACGCCAGTCATGGTTGCGAAGATGATGGAATGCAGCCTCATGCCAACAGTCAAGTCGCACTGGGATAGAATGCCGGCGATCACTTCCGGCGCGTAATTGTCACGCAGTAGCGTCGCCGCTTCAGCGTGCCTCATTTGGGTGATCACCGCCTCCGCAACCGCCAGGTCGTCCGTTTGAGGGTACGCCGGGAGATTCTGGAAAGGGACGAAGAACAGCGTACACTCGATGGTTTCGAGAAAACTGTCTAAAGCGGTGGCAACTTGGGGCTGCCAGATTTCCGGCGCGATGCCCACATCCCAATATCGCAGGCAAATCGCGACCAGTGGCTTGCCGCGATCAACGCCAGCCGCCTGCAAGACCGCCCTGGCGCCCGCTTCGTCAATGGGCAGGCTGAAAGCCGGATCGGCTGTCACGTGGATTTTGTCAACGGACAAGCCAAGCGATTGCAGAATTTGCTTCGATTCGGCGTCGCGCAGGGTGGCAACGTCCGCCAGCTCGAACGCGAGGCGCGTCAATTCTTTCCCTTCGGCGGAGAAAAGGGGGCCGACACCAACGGCATAGATCATGCAGGGTTTTTCCAACATCCACGCCAGCAAGGGAAAACCGCTAAAGAAGGGGATGCCGGCATGTTTTTCGGTGAGCAGGGTATTCATCTGCGCACCCCAATAATCGTGGAAAATGCCGCCTCCCCCCAGGATGAGCAAGTCACAAGCC
>CAZCEM010000529.1:0-2176 GCA_964497555.1 uncultured bacterium | reverse complement strand
CAAAATACATGCCCGACGCTAAAGCGTCGCCCTGCCACATATCCACGTGATAGCCCGCCGGCTGCGGACCATCCACCAGCGACGCCACCTGCCGTCCCTGTGCGTCATAGACGCGAATGGTCACCTCGGCGTTGTCCGGCAACCCATAGCTCAGGCGCACTGTCGAGTTAAACGGATTCGGATAAGCCTCCGCGAGGAAGTACTCGTCGGGGATAGCTTGCGCGTCCGCCAGCGTCAAGGCCGTGAAGCTGTCGGTCTCATAGACCAATCCTGCGCCTTGCAGCACCTGTGCAACCACCAGCGGCATTTCTCGCATTCGTTTAACGTCCCACAATCGCAGCTCGAACTCCTCGCCTTTGGCAAGTCCGTCCACCGCCTCAGTAGAAACGTCATCGCCCCAGACCGCCAACCCGCACCGCCCGGACTCGACCCTCCCCAGCCCGACCACCAAACCCTCCCTGGTGATCGCTGCTATCTGCGAACCATCAGGCAGGCTGCGACCCTGGAAGGAGTTTATCAGCACGCTCTGGTTGACGCCGGTCTGAACCGGTTCTGGCCAGTGATTATCTGCAGCAGAAACTTGAACTGGCTTCTTTAATGACTTGGCTGGACCAAGAGATGCTCCTGTAGGCAAGTCATGGCTGCCAGCCATTGCCAGTAAATTCTCTTGTTCTGCAGGATAGTTCAAGATGACTGATTCAGACGCTTTGATCTGATAGCCTTGGCCTTCACGCCACGACGGCATGTTGGAGAACTCATATTCCGGGGAGATGAATTGTCCGCGGATGTTTTTAGCGAACAGTAGTTGATCAAAAATCGGCGACACCACGTAGAAAACCGGCGATGAAGCGTCCAGTTGGTACGTGGGATAATAGGCTACCTCGTTCCAACCCGGTCGAAGGTGAATGTCTGCGTCCGCCGCCAGCGGTTGACCGTAGATGGTAATCCCGCTGAGGTCAGTCCGTGCTTTCACATGATAGCCTTGTTCTAAATCCCAGTATTCGATATTGATAAATTCGAATTCGGGGGCGTAGAATTGCCCGGTCAGGCTCTTAACGAGAATCACGACCAGGGAACCATCAGCGTCACGCATCCGATCCATCAATCTCACCACGTCGGGGCCTTCGTCCCGCGTCCAGTATTCCTCCGGGGGAACGACATTCAGCGAAATCATGTTCCAGCCTTCGTCCAGCGACAACACAATGCGGTCGTCCGGTTGGAAGGCTGTGTTCAGGCTGAATAATTCGCTCAAAGCGAATGGCAGTTCTTCTTCGAGCATGGTGTTCAGACTGAAAAACTCGCTGACCGCCGAGTGCCGATGAGCCGCCTCAACCATAGTATTGAGGCTGAACAGATCGCTGACATCGGAGGAAATATCGGCCCGCAAGGGGGCGCAGACTGCCAGGATGAGGGAGATTGACAGTACGGTTAAAAATGTCTTTCTCATCTCGGTCTCCTACCGCGCATGACGGGTGAAGTTCACAAATCCAGGTTCAGCTACAACTTCATAACCAACTACCTGGGCATTTAGCTGTACGGAGACTTCCAGAGTGAATTGATCGAGGAAAATATCATCCTCGGTAACGCGAAGATACACGGTACCCTGACCCGGTTGCTCGTTGTGTTCTCGATCTTGAATCCCCGTATAGACAATGGCTGGATCCGGGAAAAACTCCACGAAACGCCTGGTTTCGAAATTGTACCAAGACAACCTCCCTCGCGAGGAGGTGAACAGAATCGGCGCGTTGTTTATCAGCACGTTATGACCGTCTCTCAGCGCTACCCAGACGCGTATCGACGCCTGTGGATTGTCCTCATCGAACATCCAGGATCCCGGATCGGCCATCAGGTTCAACACACCGCCCTGCAGAGGCAGCACCGCCTCCATTGAAGCACTCAATTGTCCCTGCTGGACCTCCGCCGTTGCGGTTAATTCGACGGGGCTGAAGGTGTTGGCGCTGTTGTAGATTAACTGCGTCTGCGCCACGCCATTGTGGATAACCGCTGGCTCGATGCTGGCAATGTCGGGATTAACGTGAAAGGTCACCGCTATGTTTTCACCGGTGGGATTGTTCATGATATCCCGGCAGCGCGCGAAAACGGGACACGACCAAGCGCCGCCGCCAGCGTCTTCCCCGTGCTCATCGAAGCTGATCTCAATCGTGATTGGCTCCCC
>CAZCEM010000528.1:0-2180 GCA_964497555.1 uncultured bacterium | reverse complement strand
GGTCAACACCGAGGGTCCCGTTCTGGTGTTGTCGGGGGCGGGGTCGGGCAAGACACGGGTGCTGGCGTGCCGGGCGGCGCACATCGTCCACTCCGGCTGCGCCAAGCCCTACCAGTTGCTGGCACTGACCTTCACCAACAAAGCCGCTGCGGAGCTTAAGTCGCGGGTGCAAGCCATGACCGGCAGTCTGGGGCAGTTCATTGCTGCCGGCACCTTCCACTCACTGTTCGCCCGGCTGATGCGGCAAGCGGGCCAAAACATCGGCATCGATCCCGACTTTACCATCATCGACACCGATGACCGGCGGCGGCTGCTAAAAACCGTCGCGGCTGAATTGGGCATACCCAATGAGCATGCGAAACCTCCCCTCATGGAAGCGCTGATAAGCAAAGCTAAGAACGCCCTGGTCGGACCCAAACAGTATCTTGAGCAGGCTCAGCGGCCGCTGGAACAGTCGGTGGGGCAGGTCTATCAGGTTTATGAGCGGCGGCTGCGAAAGATAAACGGCCTGGATTTCGACGACCTGCTCATCCGACCGCTGGAGGCGTTTCAGGAACACCCCGGCTTCCTTGAAATGCTCCAGCAGCGCTTTCAATACGTCATGGTGGATGAATATCAGGACACCAACCGCGCACAGTACCTGCTAGTGCGGGACGTAGCGCTCGGCAGCCGCAACCTGTGCGTGGTCGGCGACGACGACCAGGCAATCTACGGCTGGCGCGGAGCCACGGTGCGAAACATCCTGGACTTTAAGGAGGACTGGCCCGATGCCAAAGTAGTGAGGCTGGAGCAGAACTACCGCTCCACTAAGCCCATACTGGACACCGCCTTCGCGGTTATACAGCATAATCCCAAGCGGCATCCTAAGAAGCTTTGGACCGAGCGCGAAGACGGGCATCCCATCGACCTTATTAAAGCTAATGACGAGGATACCGAAGCCCTCAGATTCGTCTGGCAAATCCTTGAATTGCACAATAGCGAGAAACTGCCTTACAAGAACTTCGCCATCTTGTACCGCACCAACGCCCAGTCGCTGCCCTTCGAACGAGCCTTGCGCGGCATCAAGATCCCCTATCAGGTGGTCGGCGGGCTGAGGTTCTACGAGCGCAAGGAAGTTAAAGACATGCTCGCCTATCTGCGGGTGCTCGTCAATCCGGCGGATGACGTAAGCCTCCTGCGCATCATCAACTACCCGCCGAGAGGGATTGGTGCGGGTGTGTTAGAGGAACTTCAAGCCGCCGCCCGGAGTCAGGACCTCACCCTCAGTCAAGCCATCGCGGCAGTTTTAACCTCGGAAAGTCTCCCATCTCGCTCCCAAAAGGCCCTGGACAACTTCGTAAAAATGCTGCAAGGCTGGCGAAACTTCGCTCAAGCCCATCCCTTTCCATTGCTGGCTGCCGAAGTAGTAGCTCAAACCCAGATCGAAAAACGGTGTGAGGAGGAAGAGAAAGGCGACAAGCAGCGCGCCGAATCGAAGGTTGGCAACATCCGCAATCTGTTGGCGGAAATCGAACGATTCTCGCTGGACAATCCCGAACGAACACTGAATGACTTCCTCGAAGAAGTCGCGCTGGTGACGGATGCCGACCAGTACGACGAAACTCAGGAAGGCGTCAACCTTATGACCCTGCACAGCGCCAAGGGGCTGGAGTTCCCGGTAGTATTTATCGGTGGTTTGGAGGAAGGACTGCTGCCGCTGCTGCCATACAACGGCGGGAAAGCGGACATCGAGGAGGAGCGGCGGTTGTTTTATGTGGGCGTCACCCGCGCTAAGGAGCGCTTAGTATTGGGCTTTGCCGATAACCGACTGCGCTGGGGAAATTATCAATGGAGCGGTCCTTCGCGCTTTCTAGGGGACATTCCATCGGAGCTATTCGGGAAGAAAAAAGCCCGTAGAACAAAATCAACCGATGGATTGCCTGCCGCTGCCGCCCCCGGTATGCGAAAATCAGCGCGAGATGAGACCGAGACTACCGCCGCCGAACCGTCCCGTCATGAGATAGAACCCGATGAACTCGCCAAAGGCCTGCTGGTCAAACATCGGAAGTTTGGGCTGGGCGTCATCACGGACATCAAGGGGCGCGGCTGGGATTCCCGGCTGGTCGTCGATTTTGATGAAGTGGGGGAGAAGACATTAATTTTAAGGTACGCGCGTCTCGAACGAGTGTGAAGAACTTGAC
>CAZCEM010000527.1:0-2184 GCA_964497555.1 uncultured bacterium | reverse complement strand
ACCCCGGCGCTTCCGGCAGGCATTCCGCATTGGGCATAAAATGAACCATCACGTTTTTAATCTTCGGATCAAGACGTTTGTGCTGGTAAGGGTTTGATGCAGGATAGAATCCGTTCTGATCCCCCACAGTTATAAAACCTCTATACTCCTCCCAGTTGCAGAAGCCGTCGCCTACGATGTTCCTTCCGGCCGGCTCCAAGTCGAGATCCGCGTAAATCGGGCTGTAGTGAGTATCTAACTGGTAGAAGGGCGTAAAATTCACCACCGCCGAATCGCTCGACGGTACCGGAGACAATCCCAGCGCTGTTTCCTCCCAGTAATCAGCCATGAAGTCGCCCCAGTTGTAGCCGGTGAAGGCTTGACCGTCGTCATCCCGAGGCACGGACACTGTCCATACATCCTGACCAAAGGCTGTAGTCCGCAGTTTCATCAAATCCCTCCAGGTTTGACCGGTGGAAGGGCTGACAATGCACTTGGCGCCGTAATCGTGGGCTTTAAGCCATAGCACATCATATACTTCGGTTTGACCCAAGGGAAAGTCTATTTCCTTTTCAGCCATCATTCGACGCATTGAAGCCCAACCAACCTTGCCTTTGCCATCATAGTCTTGGGGAAAATCTTCGTCCCAAATGGTAATATTATAATCCGCGGTGTCTCTTATTGAAAAGTCAAAATACTCTCCAGCGCCCGTTGGTATCGGTTGCGGCGCATTGACGGGATAATTCATACATTCGCCCTGCCAGGTTGAGATCATAAAGATATTATAGCGAATTGTCGCGGAAGCTGGATTGTCATCGCGTTTGTACTTGAATTTGAGTCCTATTTCACCGCCTGGGGTGGGCAGCCAGTTCTCGCCGGTTCCTCCTCCAGGCAGAACCCAATCAATAAATGTACATTCAGCCCAGCCAGGCGGGTCAAATCCTGGGGGTGGTTCCGGACCATCGATGTTATACTCGCCCAATAAGTGCCAAACGCCGCTTTCGGCTTGCATATATTCGGTCCAATCGTCGTAGTAGGTCGGAGCATCGCCAATAGTAGAAGATAAAACACATATATTTCGGGCGGAGATAAGATTGCCGACGCGATAAGAGTCCCATCCGCCGAAGGCGTCAACTCCCCAATAGACCTTAATCGTCTTATGGGGAAGAAGCCGCGCCCACATCACCAAATTGTGTTCCACATAGGTTTCTTCATACAGATAGGTCGGATGCCCCCCCGGAGGTCGTTCCCAAAATTCACACCAGGAGTACCAAGTTCGACTGATCCTGTATTCGGTAGTGGAATCAGGACCTTGAATTTGCTGGATATAGTCCGGCGATAGCACGGCGGGGATGATGCACCACATGCTGTCTTCCTCAACGTATCCCAGAAGGGCAAATTTAGGACCTAGATAGCCGGTTCCAAAATCTCCCATAGCGGCGTTGAAAGCATCGACATTGATAATTTGTTCGGCGGGCGGAGGACTACTAGCTCCGTTGAAGCGGTAAGTGAAGGCGAAGTTATCGACGAAGGAAAAGTTGTACCAGATCCCGCTGAACCAGCTCTCGCGCCAGTCAACAAAGACGTTCCCGGCGTTGGCGCGGGTCAGCGAGTCGATGAAGCCGCCGTTGTTCTGGGCATGAAGAGCGGCGGCGGACAGGCATAAGGCCAGTAAAATCAGGGTTAAAGTACGCGAAGCGCGACTCAAGTGACAACACCTCGATTTAAGGATTGCTTCTTCGTGGAGCTACTCACTCCTGATTTAATTTAGGAAATTGTTAAGATGAATGCAAGCGTTTAAGCTTTCTTGTTGTCATTTTTGAAATAATCTCAGGTATTCAGGATGGCAAACCAGGTTGAAGAGCAACTGTCCCCAGCCAACACCGCTCAGGACGCCTCTAATCGCCTCTCAGAACGGTCCGATGTCTTCAGCATATGCTTCGAAGCTGGACGGGGTAGCCGCTAACGCGAACAACTTCAGTTTGCCGACGGCGTCAGGCTCGACCTTGGGCGGCGTCAAGGTGGGCACCTCGCTGAACATCAACGCTGGCGTGCTGGATGTGCCGGCTGCGGTAGCGGGTCAAGCGGGCGTGCAGAAATACATGCAAGCCGAGACCTTCACCGGCAACGGATCCCAGACCGGTTTTACGGTGGTCAACAACATCGGCAGCTACCTAGCAGTGTATCTGAGCGGTCTGCGCCAGA
>CAZCEM010000526.1:0-2190 GCA_964497555.1 uncultured bacterium | reverse complement strand
GCTCGGAGGCTCGACCTACGCGTCGCAGGCGCTATTTTCTGGGAAATGACAGCGGTTGGCATTTTCCGCTTTCGCGGGAATTGTCATGGTGGCTTCTCCACCACGGAAGATGAAAATAGCAGCAACCGCAGGGTGCGGACACCCTGCGGCACACTGGCGGTCAGGCTAGGCTGCGGCAGATCGGCGGTCGGGCTCGGAGTCCCGACCTACGCATCGCAGGGGCTATTTTCTGGGAAATGACAGCGGATCTGGATTCCCGCTTTCGCCGGAATGACAGCGAATGACCAAATGAATTTGCAGTCAGTAATATCAAACACTTTCAGCAGGTAGTCTCGGCGATAATTCAGGTTTCATAGGCGCTGTGCTTTCACATCGACCATTCCCCCCATATTGTTCCTAAACGTCTCCAACCGGGGATAATGCCAAACCACCGCGCGGAGCTTAAGTTCAGTGAACCAGCGCGTCAGCTTGGGCAGCCTGTTCCTAACAATCGACTGCGCCCGCTCCGGTGTGACGCTCATCAGACTGTCCAGCAAATTCGCATCCAGCAAGTTGTCCGACCAGACATCCAACTGATTCAACACCCGCTCGGTATCAAATGCGAACATTATCTGTCCTTCGAGTTCAGTTTCGCCGACAAGACCTTCCTCCGAAAGCAGCGCCAACACCGCCACCGATGGCTCAACCGCCGCTCTCGTGCTGTCAGTCCTTACGATTGCAGCCAACGACCGCACTAAAAACACCCCCATTGCGGACTCCTCCGACAATCCCGTCTCCGGCAAACCGACCTTAGTCAAAGCCGCCGAGCGGCAGACGTAGCGCAGCCCTATCAGCAGTGGTCGCAGTTCCATGATAAACACTCCCTGCACGCTGTCTGCTTTGGTGACGGTCTCGGCTCGCGCGCCGGTCATACCGGTCAGGCATTGCAGCGCCATACTGCGAGCGACGGATTCAGCCGAGAGGTTATGTTGCTGGGATGGCGACAGCCCCGCTGGCAGGACGTCGCAAGGCGTGAAACCGGGCAGATTGGGCGGAGTGTTGACGACCAGCAGCGTCCTTCCGGCAATTCGCAATATCGGCTCGGAGCGACGTCGAAACAGCTTTACGACGTTGGTGCTGAAAATCAGCACCTGATAAGCCCACAGCCCCCCTTTTGGCACGTTGAAAATCCGGTCAGCGGCAGCAATCCACCCCTGAGCCTCATCGTCGCGAACCAGTACTCCGGCTCGGCGAATCTTTCCGTTGAAGTCGTCCGATGGCTCAAAGAAGAATTCCACCGGCTGCGGCGGCAGTACACGGTATATACAGGCATACTCCCGCCAAGCGGCCTCAGTGTTCTGTTGAAATGCCTGCACAAGCGCCCGCAGCGCCGGACGAACCGCGCCAGAGGCATTGTCACTCGCGTTGACCAGATTATCCACCACCGCGCCGCGTGCAGCCTCCGCTTCAGTCGAATCCATCCCCTCCACCGGCAGCGACTCCACCGCGCGCGTCAAATACCAGCCATAGAGCCGCTGCGGGCGCTCCAGCCGGTTGAAAGCCGGCGCTGAAAGCTGGAAATCGACGGTGTCGAGCGTTGACCGGACGATAGCTGCCCATCGCGTCGGTGGAATGGAGCCGGCTGTCTCGTCATTTCGGCTGCATCCAAAAAGAGTCAGAACCGCAGCCAGCACCACCAAAACCAACCAGATTATGGTGGATTTAAGCTTCACGTCCCGCCAGCGCCAGCAATCCCTCGGCGAGGTATAAATCACGCTGCACTTTGCCCAGCCCTTTGCCCTGCGCGATAAGATGCCCGGTCGCAGCGTCGAACACCTGCCCGGTCTCCAAATCGACCTCTATCTCCTGTGCATCGGTCAGCCCGGCCGCAAGGATGCCGGGGCATTCGACCAGCGGCCAGCCGGCATTGATGGCGTTGCGCTTGTAAATCGCCCCAAAGGACTCACCGACTATCGCTGACACGCCCAGCGCCAGGAAGCCGTCCACCGCCTGCTGCCTGGACGAGCCGCAGCCGAAGTTGTGTCCGGTGATGAGGATGTCACCGGGACGTGCTCTCATCGGAAAGTCCTCCTGCCCCGTTAGGTTGCCGAATATCCACTTAGCCATCTCGGCGCGGTCGAGGATATGCAGATGACGGTTGTGGAAGATCATGTCGGTGTCCACATCCCGCGTGGGCACTATCAGCGCTCT
>CAZCEM010000525.1:0-2193 GCA_964497555.1 uncultured bacterium | reverse complement strand
GTTCTCGGGGGCTTGTCGGGCGATCTCGCCGGAGCGCCACACGTCGCCCCCGGCTTCCTTAACGCCAATGATGTTGGAATGTTCGGCCAGTTGCAGCGTCAGATCCAGTGGGATGCCCACCCCGCAACGGCCGGGGATATGGTAAAGCACCATCGGCAGCGGCGAGGCGTCGGCTACAGTCTGAAAGTGGTTGCGCAAACCTATGGGGGTGGGTTTGTTATAGTACGGCGTCACAACCAGAATCCCATCCGCGCCCAGCTCAGCTGCAATGCGGGCGTTCTCAACCGTGGTGCGGGTGTTGTTGGTGCCTACGCCGACGATTACCGCCAGCCCCGGCGGCGCGGCGTCGATGGCGTTCTGGATGACAGCGTGGCGTTCGTCGCCGTTGAGGGTGGGGCTTTCGCCGGTAGTACCCAGTGGCGCCACGCCCACGATTCCAGCGTCAGCGGCCTGTCTGACCAGCCTCCGCAGGATTTCGAGGTTGACCTTTCCGCCCAACCGTCCGCCTTCGAAGGGGGTTATCAGGGCGGTGATCACGCCTCGAAGATGGTTTGAATTCAGACGTTCATTTAACATGAACCAAATATAACAAATAGAAGTTTATAAGTCAAGCGGTGTTAGGGCAGGTTCGACAGCGGTATGTCCTTGCATTTAGGGTTGATTTGTTATTATATTTACAAGATTAAGGACTGAAAGCCATCGAGGGGCGCGGACGCTCTGCGATTGCCGAGCCTAACAGTGCAACAGACATTCCTGTCTGTTGCCAGGGAAAACATGCTCTGAGCAGGACAGACAAGAATGTCTGTTCTTCCGGCTTTCAGAGGAAATAGGTTCTAATGGCACATTCATATACCCCCGGGCTGCGGGTCTCCCGCTCCGCCACCATCCGCAAAGAACGCCGTCTGCCGCTGAAAGGCGAAGTAACCGTCAAGACCGGCGAGCAGGTAGGTGCGTTGCAGGTCGTCGCTGACACCAAGCTGCCCGGCAATGTTCATCCACTGAACTGCGCCGGCCAACTGGGCATCCTGCCCGCTGACATCGAGCAGGCGCTGACGGTCAAGCCGGGACAACCGATAAAGAAGGATGAGGTCATCGCGGTGTCAAAGTCCTTCTTCGGGCTGTTTTCGTCCAAAGTAACGTCGCCCATCGACGGCACGCTGGAGAGCGCCTCACCCGTAACCGGGCAGCTCATCCTGCGGGAAGCGCCCATCCCGGTGGAGGTGACCGGCTATCTCGACGGGCGGGTGACGCAGGTCTTCCCGGAGGAGGGTATCGAAGTCGAGACGGTGGGGGCGTTCATACAGGGCATCTTCGGCATCGGCGGCGAGCAGTACGGCATGATAGCCATGGCGGTCGATTCGTCCGACCAACCATTGGATGCTGCTCGCATCAATGACAGTCACAAAGGCTGCATCGTCATCGGCGGCAGTCTGGTGACGCTGGAAGCCTACAAGAAGGCCGAGAAAGTCGGCGCGGTGGCGGTGGTGTGCGGGGGGATGCACAACATCGACCTCAAGAGGCTGCTGGGCTACGAGCAGGGCGTGGCCATCACCGGTCAGGAAGACCTTGCCACCACGCTGGTTTTAACCGAGGGCTTTGGGCGTATCGCCATGGCCCGGCGAACCTTCGAGCTACTGGCCGAGAACAACCAGCGCTGGGCGTCGGTATCCGGCGCTACCCAGATCCGCGCGGGAGTCATCCGCCCGGAGGTCATCATCCCTCACGACGACCTGCAAGTCATCCCGCAGGCGCAGACCGAAGTTAAGGGCTTAGAGAGGGGCGACATCTTAAGGGTGATCCGGCAGCCTTATTTTGGGATGATTGGGAAACTGACTGCGCTGCCGTCGGAATTGCAGCTGCTGGAAACCGGCGCCCATGTGCGGGTGTTGGAACTGGAAATTGAGGGTGGGGAGAGGATCGTTCTGCCGCGGGCGAATGTGGAAATTATTGAAAGTTGATAAAGTGCAAGTACAAAGCACCAAGTACAAAGTACAAGGTGTTAATTAGGGTCTGCTGAAAAACTCCCAATTTTTTTACTGTTTGCTGCTGTTTTTTGGTTTGAACTCCTCCTCGCTGTCATTTCCGCGAAAGCGGGAATCCAGAATTAATTTTTAAGCGCTTGATATTTCAAAAAGTTAAACTCTCAATCTGGATTCCCGCTTTCGCGGGAATTGTCATGGTGGCTTCCCCCGC
>CAZCEM010000524.1:0-2194 GCA_964497555.1 uncultured bacterium | reverse complement strand
CGCTAACAGCGAACCCTCCCGCTGCACCACCACCATCCCCACCACCTTCTGGTCCTTCGTCAGCGATATGCCTCTCACCCCCGCCGCCGTCCGACCCATCGGACGAACATCGTCCTCGTTGAAATGCACCGCCTTGCCCGCCGACGAGCCTAAGATGATGGTGCACTTGCCGTCGGTCAGACCCGCGTTCACCAGCGCGTCGTCGTCGTCGATGTTGATGGCGATGATGCCGCGCTTGGAGGGATGTCCAAACGCTGACAACGGGCATTTCTTGACCGTGCCCAGCCGGGTGGCGAAAAAGATGTAGTGCTCGTCGTCGAACTCCTTAACGTTCACCAGCGACGCGACCTTCTCGCCCTCTTGGATGTCAATAAGATTGATGATGGGCTTACCGCGTGCGGTTCGACCCAGTGAAGGTATTTCATGCACCTTCAGCCAGTAGCACTGGCCGCGGTCGGTGAAGAACATCAGGTAGTTGTGCGTCGATGCTACGAACATGTGCCGCAGCACATCCTCGTCCTTGGGATTGTGCCCTGACAGCCCCTTGCCGCCGCGCTTCTGGCAGCGGTAGCCCGACACCGGGTAACGCTTGATGTAGCCAGCCCGAGTCACCGAGATCACCATGTCCTCTTCCGCGATCATGTCCTCGACGGTGAACTCGCCGTCCTCGTTGACCAGTTCGGTGCGGCGGTCATCGCCGTAAGCTTCACGTATCTGCAGCAACTCCTCCTTGACAATCTCCATGCGCTTGACGCGGTCAGCAAGGATGCCCTCCAGTTCGACGATCAGCTCCTTCAGCATCCGCAGCTCGTCTAGAATCTTCTGCCTTTCCAGCCCCGTCAGCCGCGCCAGGCGCATGTCGAGGATTTCCTTCGCCTGAATCTCCGACAACCCGAACCGCCCCATCAGCCGGTCGCGGGCGGTGGGTGTGTCGGCGGAGGAGCGGATGATGGCGATGACCTCTTCGAGGTTATCGACGGCGATCTTCAAGCCCTCGAAGACGTGGGCGCGCTCACGGGCTTTGCGCAGTTCGAAGCGGGTGCGGCGTTCGACGATCTCGTGGCGGAAGTTGAGGAAATGTTGGAGCATATCTTTCAGCGGCATGACCTGCGGCACGCCATCGACCAGCGCCAGATTGATGACGCCGAAGGTGGTCTGGAGCTGGCTGTGGGCGTATAGGTTGTTCAGGACGACTTCGGGCACAGCGTCTTTGCGCAGCTCGAACACCAGCCTCATGCCGTCGCGGTCGGACTCGTCGCGAATGTCAGCCAGCCCCACGATTTTCTTGTCGTTGACCAGTTCGGCGATCTTCTCAATCAGGCGGGTTTTATCTACCTGATAAGGGATTTCCACCACCACGATCCGCACTCGGCCGGTCTTGGGGGTCTCGACCATGGCTCGGGCGCGGATGACGATGCGCCCGCGGCCGGTTTCGAAGGCTTCCCGAACCCCTGCCAGTCCGTAGATGATGCCGCCGGTGGGGAAGTCAGGCGCGGGGATGTAATGCATCAGTTTGGGGAGAGTCAGGTCCGGATTATCGATGAGCGCCACCAGCCCATCGACGACCTCCCGCAGGTTGTGGGGCGGGACGTTGGTGGCCATGCCGACGGCGATGCCCGCGGATCCATTGACCAGCAGGTTGGGGATGCGAGTGGGGAGGGCTTTCGGTTCTTTGAGGCTGTCGTCGTAGTTGGGCTGGAAATCGACGGTTTCCTTGTCGATGTCGAGCATCATTTCGTCGCCGAGCTTCTGCAGGCGGGCTTCGGTATATCGCATAGCCGCAGCGCCGTCGCCGTCTATGGATCCGAAGTTGCCCTGTCCATCGACGAGAGGGTAGCGCATGGCGAAGGGCTGTGCCATCCGCACCAGCGCGTCGTAGATGGACGAGTCGCCGTGGGGGTGGTACTTGCCCATGACGTCGCCGACGACGCGGGCGGATTTCTTGAAGGGTTTGCCGGCGCTGAGTCCGAGTTCGCCCATGCCGTACAGGATGCGGCGGTGGACGGGTTTCAGTCCGTCGCGGACGTCGGGCAGCGCCCGTTGGACAATGACCGACATGGAATAGTCGAGGTAGCTGTCGATCATTTCGTCCGACAGCGCGCGGTTGAGGATGCGTTCGCCCTTAAGAGTGTTCATTTATCGGGAAACCCCTGGATGTTGTAACTGACACGGTTGGATGGGCGGAAAGTCTTAT
>CAZCEM010000523.1:0-2197 GCA_964497555.1 uncultured bacterium | reverse complement strand
CTCGGTGGCAGCTTCACAGTCGGCAGCGGATTTCGAGCTGCTTCAGCAGCAGAAAGCCGTCGGCGGCTTTGACTACCTGCTGGATTTAAGCATGGGAACCGCTGTTAACTTGAATTCAGCTCGTTCACTTCTTTCGCGCTTGATGTCCTCCTCCAACCCGCCTTGCGGGCTGTCGGTTCCTGCCGGCATTATCGACTCCAGTTTTAAGACTTTGCTGATTGAGAATACTATCCCCTTAGTCTTGATTGACACCATCGATGGAGAAGCCTATCCCCGGAAAATAAGCGATAGTCTCTCGACGCTGCTCTTAAAGCGAATGACTTCCACCTTAACCAAAGCCGAAGAAGCCTCGAACTGCAGCCAGCCGGATACATTGGCGATGTATTTTCTCCGCCAATTGCAGCATTTCAACGACGTGGGCGGTATATGCCTTTTCAGCCTTGACGACAGCCGACTGCCCGAGCAGGATCCTGAACCGCTGCTAAAACCAGTTCTAAGTTACTGCGCTAAAAAAGGCAGCGTCTGGCTTCCTTCTTTGAGCGGCCTCGTCGGTTGGATTGCCCGCCGCGACAGCGTGGAAGTGAAATGTTGGCAGCAAGGCGAAAAATTCAACATCTCGGTCGTCAACAAAAGCCAGACGACGCTCAAGGACTACGCCCTGTGCGCCCTCCCCCATCGCCCGATGGTCAGCGAGTCGGTAAATATCATTGACCTGTCCAAGACCTGCATGTATGACATTGACGACGGATACGTGTTCATTGAGCTGCCCAAGCTCGAACCGGGCGAAACCTTCACCGCCGCTCTGGTGGCCCGCGGCGGCGTGGCGCTGACTTCAGATACAAAGAACCTGCTGTTTTTGATCTTCAAGATAACAATTGGCGCAGCCTTAGTATTTCTGGGAGCGTTTATGTTTTACTTCACCAGGTCTCGTCGTAAGCTAAAATCAGCCAATGTGCTTTCGCCGGACGGTGAAGAAAGGCAAACCCTGCCGGCGAATGCTGGTTCTCTGGATGTACGTGAGAGGAAGCCCCCTGAAAAGGAGCGCCCCATTGCGAGAGCCACTCTGAGCATCTCCCCTGAAAAGGTGTTTGGTTCGCAGCCCTTTCCGCCCGCTCAAACCGTTGTCGGCGTCGCGCCGCCGCTGATAGAGGCTGAAGTTTCCGTTGTCGGTGCCGAGGATCCATCGGGCATGAGTCATTATAAAGAGGAAATAAACGCGGTCTCAACTCCTTCAATTGAACAAACCCTTGACACATTCACCCAAGCGCCGTCAACCCTCAAGCCGGAGATGTTGAGCTATGGCAAGGTCCGCAGCCTCGAGGACGCCAGCGCGACTGCCAGGCATTATACCCACTCTATTGAGCTGCCGCCGAGGCCAGTCGGTGAAATAACGGTCAAAGTCGCGGGAGAGGGACCGGCAGGACCTCAAAAACCGGATTCTTCGTCTGGAGAGGAAGAAAAGAGCGACAGAGGTTCCATGCTGTCAAACGATTGGTTAAGGGAGTCCGAACATCCGGCATCCGGCTCATCGGAAGCGCCTAACATCGCCAGCAGCCGCATCAGCGGTCGGACTTCGGATGATTTTAAAGCCGATTTACCTAAGTCGCCGTTTACGCCTTCGGCGCCTCGGAAGATTGAATCAGAAGCGCTGACCAGACTTCGCAGCGGTGAGAAATTTCCGGAGTATGATTTTAACCTCGATGCTCTTCCGACCGTAACAAGCGAGCCGGTAGAATCCGCAGCGATCCTCTCAAAAATTGACATGACCGATGCGGAGAACCGCTCCCAAGCCATAACTCCGCCCCAGGAAGGTGCTAAGGCTGCGGCCAGCCCTCACCCCGCCGCGGCGGCTGCGCCAGCCGGCGGACAGGGCTATCGGTCAACCGCTCCTCTGCCGGGAAGTGTGCCAGTGTCGCCTGCTGCACCTGCGAAGCCCGTCAAGCCTGAATCCCGTGTCCCTGCCTCCAACGCTCCTCCCTCCGCCCGCGCTTCGGAGGACCGTGCCGCCGTTCCTCTGCCGACCCCCAAACCGCAGCTTGAAGCAAAAAAGCCGTCTACAGCGACCGAGAAGACCGCCTCCAGAACTACCGCGCCGCTGCCAAGCGCCCCGCCCACTCGGAAGGCTCCGGAACCGGCGGTTTCCGCGTCTCAGATATCAGGGTCAAAGGCGCAGCGCTTCCCAGCAGCATCGCCAAGG
>CAZCEM010000522.1:0-2198 GCA_964497555.1 uncultured bacterium | reverse complement strand
GTCCATACCGTCCATTTCGTCCAGATATTCTTAGATGGCTGAGTCTATTTTCAAAAGAATGACAGCACTCGAAACATTCTACCTTAAAATAAAGCAAAGAGCAGGAAAAACCCGCCGGTTGTACTATCGGCGGGTTTTCCATTGGGGCGTCGGCAGTGATGTCATTCAAAATTGCTCGCTCTGCCACTTTAGATAAACCTTCAGCCGTTCGTAGGTCATCGTGGTGTGGTCTGCCTTGACAATCCCGCCTTGCGCGTCGAGAATGCTCTCATAAGTCTCGTAATGAGTCAAGTGAATCGCCAGACTTGACGCTGCCGGTTGAATCGCGCCCGCGAAAATCTGATGCCCGTTGTTCAGTCCCAGTTCGTCCTCTGCGCCCGCGTCCAGGAACAGATTTTTGTATGACAGACTGACAGCTTGACCCTGATTGAAACGGCTGACCGGATCGAACGCCATCCACCGCGTCCAGGTGGTCATTTCGAGCCGGCCGTCAATGCCGATGGGCAGATCGACGCTGTAAGCTGCGATGGTGGTCGCGGTGGGCTGCAGCGGATTGGTGGGGCTGAACGCCGCCGCCATCGCGAATATCATCGTCGTCACACGTCGAGCGGCTGAAGGCGCCATGAGCCGTTGAAACTCCGCAATGTCTCCAATACCCCTGGTTTGCGCCAGAATCGCGTCGTAGCTGGTCTCCTTCAACACCGAAGGCAGCAGCTCTTCGAGTCCTTTATAGGTGGTGTCGGCGTGCGGTGGAGCGGTCATAGTGCCCCAGAAGCTTAAGGGTCCCGCCAAAGCGCCGATGGAGCCGAACAACGCAGGATTGTTCATGGCGACGCTCACTGCGCCGAAACCGCCCATCGAATGCCCAAAAACCGCCCGTCCCGATGGATCGGCAACGGTGTTGTATGCCCCGTCCACCGCGGCAGCGATGTCAAGGATGTGCCGTTCGCTGTGCAATACCGTCGGATGCGGGCTGTCGGTGTAGAATGATCCGCCCATCGCCGAGTGTCCGCTAAGAAAAACCAGTATCATCGGCTCTATCTCACCGCGGGACAGCAGCCAATCGGCGGCATCCACCGCGCTGAACAACTCAATGAAGTAGTTTTCATCGCCGCTGAAGCCGTTCAACATATAGACCGTCGGATAAGCGTCAGCGCGGTCAGCGTCGTAGTTCGGCGGTGTATAGACGAAGCAATGCCCCGTCTCGCTGATAGACGCCAGGAACGCGTCGTCCATGGGATGAATGGTGCCGGTCGGGATTACCGGTTCGGTCGGCGCGGTAATCTCGGAAGCGCAGCCGGCAAAGAGGAAACCGACGGCCATCAGGCATTGGAACAGGTGAAGCAGTTTATTCATGTTTGTTCCTCCTTAAAACCGGTAACCGAAGGACATACCGAAGGTGTCCATGCGCAGCTTCCAGTCGCCCGCCACGTTATCGACCGAAGCGCCCGCCACCTGGCTGATATTGGGCACTGTGCGCGTATCGGTCCAGGTATGCTCCCAGAAGCCGTCCACCGTCAGGTTGGGCATCAGCGCCAGGCTGACGCCGAAACTGAGATTGTTCTTGTCGGCTGCATCGGCAATGGACGGGCGAAAGCTCTCGTCGGGAATGGGCGTGGGATCGAAGTAATAACCCGCCAGCAGATGCACCTTAGGCGCTGAAATCAGCAGATAATCCGCACCGACGCTGAGCTTCCAGGTGTCGTCGTAATGCATTATCATGCGCGTATCCTCGGCGGGCGCGCCGGTGGGGCCGAAGCCTTCCCTCTCGATGGTTATTTCATCGACATAGCTCCAGTGGGTCCAGAGCGCGTCCAGCGCCACGGTCAGGTTCGGCAGAGCCTTGATTCCCAGCCCGATTCCGAAGTCGCCGGGGATGGGGAAATCAGCGCTGGCGTTCAGCTCAGCTTCCTTGACGCCGCCGCTGAACAACGGGGCTTTGCTCGAATCCAGCGCCACTATGCCGGGGCTGTCGGGGCAGTACAACGTTTGCTTGACGGTTCCTTCGACAGCGATGTCGATGTCGTTTCGGTAGCTGAGTCCGAGGTTCATGTAGCGGTTCAGCTTGCATAAGAGGCCGGCGTTGAAACCCCAGCCTAAACCGCTGCCGTCGAGTACGGCGTCCACGTAGAAGTGTTCGAAAGGCATCGGCGCGCCGGTGGGAACGCGCTGGGGGGTATCGAGGGTGAACTCGCCGT
>CAZCEM010000521.1:0-2201 GCA_964497555.1 uncultured bacterium | reverse complement strand
GATGGGCTGCCGGTACATCCCCATGTACAGCAGGAAGGTAACAAACACGCCCAGACTCAGCGGCGTCCCCTGTCCGAAGATGCGCGGCAGCGCGAACGCCCACGCAAATACCGTCATGGCGTGGATGCCGGCGATCACGAAGGGCCAGAACTTAGTCCATACATCGTGAATGTCATTGAAGCAGGTCACGCAGGCGCGGTTGCGGTCGTCGAAGCGCCGGTTCTCGCGGGCTTCTTGATTGAAGGCTTTGATCACCCGGATGCCGGGGATGGTGTCCGACAGCACCGCGGTCATGTTCGACCACTTCCGCCAGGCGGCGAGAAACATCCGATTCATTATCTCACCGTGCTTGAAGAACGCCCATAAGAACACCGGTATCGGCACCGTCAGAATCAGTCCCAGCCGCCAGTCCAGCGTCACCAGCACCACGCCCAGCCCCGCCAGCATAATCACCGCCCACAGCACCTCGACCACTCCGAACGCCACGAAGTCCCACAGCCGATCGGAGTCGCTGCTGACGCGGCTGATGAGCGAACCGGTGCGCTTGCGTGAATAAAAGCTGAGGCTTAAGGTCTGCATGTGCTCGTACAACTGTCGCCGCAGGTCGCCCGCGACCAGCTCGCCCAGCACCGACATGGCGTTCAACCGCACCCATAGGCTGCCCGCGCGGATGACGTAAGTTACCGCCAACGCCGCCACCAGCAACATAGAGGTCTTCAACGCTTCGGCGGAGGACATCCCGCCGTCCTGAAAGGGCTTGACGACGTGGTCAATGACGTAGCCGGTCAGGTAGGCCGGCAGCAGGCTGACCATCGTCAGCAGTATCATCGAACCAACACCGAACGCCAGTCTTGCTTTAAAGGGCTTTAAATATCCGACCAGCCGCCACACCACCGCCATCTTGTTGACCGCCACCGAGGATTGTGCGTTGCGCAGCGGTTGGGTGACGGCTTCCTGATACAGTGTGTCGGGGTCGCGTTCTTCCTTGTATGCAACGCCGTCCAACCTCTGCTCAACCACGAAGCGCAGGTTTTCCATGGCTGCCTGCTGGCGGTGCGAATAATGAACCCGTATCAACGGCGGTTCGCCGGGCGCGCCGAAAACTGTCAATATTCGGCTGCTGAGACCGGGGGTTTCCTTGAGGGCTTTCACCCGGTTGAAGTCGAAGCTGTCGATGGTCTCGCGCCCGTCGGCTTCAATGCGGACGAGGGCGATATGTTCCTCACCCAGCGCCAGCCAGGCCTGCGTCAGCTTCAGCGAGGCATCCAGGTCGGCAAGAGCATAGAGCTGTACAGGGCGGTTATGCCAGTGTTTTTCGATCTTATCGCGGAGCGCCCGCGGCAGGGCTGCGGGCTGATCCGTGTAGATGGCGATGAGTTCGCCGTCGCTGCGATTTTCCCTTCGCAACATGAGTGAAAATCCTTTATATGAAGTAGGTCGGGCCTCCGAGCCCGACCGTAATTCGCATTCGCGTAGGTTAAGCGTCATGCTTGACAGAGCATTTTCCTGGAGGGCGGACTTTCAGTCCGCCAAGCCGAGCGAAGCTCGGCACATCAATGTGTCAGGTTTGGTCGCGCGGGTGATCCACCCTCCCAGGCAAATGGCCTGGATGCCAGCTTTCGCTGGCATGATGCGCCTTCGGCGCATTCTGCATTCTGCATTAAAAGAAAACGCCTCCCGAGGCGAACCTTAGGAGGCGTTTTCACAATCCAAGTATATGAAAAACCTTATCTTGCGGGGTTCAATCCTCCTATTCCAACGTTGACCGACCGATAGAGTACTCCCACGGTCATCCAAGCGATATCGCAAATCATGCGATGAGCGCCCGGGGCGGGGGTATTTACGAATCGGCTGAGCATTAAAGGGACTCCAGCAAGGTTGTTTTTTATGTTTTCTGAAAATCTTGTGAGTTAAATATAATGCCTTCAAAAGGAAATGTCAAGCGGAAAGGGGAAATTTCTTGGAAAATAAAAAATTCTAAGTGATTCTAATCAGGCAATCTTTTCCGTTACGGGTTGCTGGTGATTGGTTGCTGGCAGCGAAAGACAAGCGAACTAAGTAGAGTATGCTGAAAAACTCCCGATTTTTTTGCTGTTGCTGCTGTTTTTTGGTTTGAACTCCTCCTCGCTGTCACTCCCGCTTTCGTGGGAATTGTCATGGTGGCTTCCCCACCACGAAGGATGAAAATCGCCTCAGCCGTA
>CAZCEM010000520.1:0-2206 GCA_964497555.1 uncultured bacterium | reverse complement strand
AAGTATTATTGGCCCCCATTAATAATCCCCTTCAACTACCGCTCATCGTTCCGCATCCAGACACAGAGCTTTCACAATCCCCTCCGCATTGTACTCCTCAGCCTCAACCTGAACCGTCAATCCCGCGCCTTCGACCGAGTGGCGGGTTATTGGACCAATCGCGGCAATTCTCGACGCTGCCGCGAGCTGCTTGGCTCGCTCCACACCCAGTATATCGAGGAAACCTGTAAAGGTGGATCCGCTGGTGAAGAGGATATATGCAGGGGGTTCGGCAGCGATGCGCTCAATCCAGTGGGATTCCCAGCGAGTCGGGTGGGTTTCGTACACCAGCAACGGCACAACATCCGCCCCCGCTTGACTTGCGGCATCCTCCAAACTTCGGTCGCTTAAATTCCCCCGCACTCGAATCACCTTTCTGCCCGCCAGATCCGGCTGTTTAGCCAGATCCTTTGACAATTCCGCCACCAGCGCTTTTTGAGGCATTACATCCGCCTTGATGCCCTGGGCAGCCAGCGCCTTTCGCGTGCCCTCTCCCACCACAGCCGTTCTGAAGCGTCCCAGTGTCCGCAGGTCGAAGCCGCGCTCGAAAAGCTGCTGGAAAAAGAACAGCACGCCCATTTCGCTGGTGAATACAAGCCAACCGCCTTCATCTGCTGCCTGCGCGAACCGGATCCACTCCGGTTCGCTGCGGTGCGCTGTCATCTGAATCGTCGGATACGGAAGTGGCTCCCCGCCCGCCTGCCGGATCAACCGGCATAATCCTTCGGTCTGCTCCGCCGGACGCGTGACCAGCACCGTCTTGCCCGCCAGAGGTTTAATGTGTCCGGAAAAGGCACGCGCCACCACATCGCTTATGATAATCAGCGCCGGTGAAGACATCTGAACCTGCCGGCATCTCTCGACGATGTCATCCAGACGCCCGCTGACCGACAGCCGGTCGCCGCGAGAGACGTTGCGCTGGATGCTGACCGGCGTGGTCGGCGGCATCCCGCCCGCGAGCAACTCACCGACTAGGCGCTCCAGCGAACTTATGCCCATGTATGCGACCAGAGTCCCGCCTCGCAGCGAGCCAAGTTCCCGCCATGGCACCGGCGGCGAGTCCGACACCGCTTCAGATCCCGTGCCCAGCAGCAGCCAGGAGGCGCAGCTCCGATCCGTTAACGAAAAGCCCGCGTCGGCCGCCGCTGCGGAAGCAGCGGTGACGCCGGGGATGATGGTCCACTCGATTCCGTTGTCCGTCAGAAAGGCGGTCTCCTCGCACAGCCGACCGAACACCGAAGGATCGCCGCCTTTCAGGCGAACAACGGCCAAGCCCTCCTTAGCCAGCCGCACCAGCAATCGGTTGGTTTCCTCCTGCGGCTGAGAAGGTTGACCGACTCGCTTCCCAACGTAGTGACGTCTTACATGACTAGGCAGCGTCACCACCAATTCCAATGGGATCAGGTCATCATAGACCACTGCGTCGCATCCCTGCAGCAACTCCCAGCCCCGGCAGGTTATCAGCCCCGGGTCGCCCGGTCCAGCGCCCGTCAGATATATATGTCCCCGTTTGGATTTTCCTTCAGCCTTGTTGTTCATGGGGAAATTGCGCTCCAAAAGTACCGGTTCGCTTGAAAATAGTTTTATCTTTTCGAAATATGGCATGTCAAGCTTGCTGGACTTGTTTCTCCTACCGTAGGTTGGGCCTCCAAGCCCGACCGGAGCGGACTGAAAGAGTCTGTCCGATAATTCAAAAACTGACGCGTCAGGATCCTATCCGCTGTCATTCCCGCTTTTACTGGAATGATGCGCATTCGCGCATAACATCAAATATTCAAAAGAAAATGCACCCCTTAATACTACGGAAATAATTGTCCATTTTGAGGCAGGCGCGCAACCATAAGATACACAAGAGCTAACGCCTTATGAAATCTTTGGCGAAGACTATGGGAGAACCGGATGAGGGAAATCTGCCCGTCCGGTTCGACGAGGGGGGGAATGAGCCCCAACGCATAGTATGAATCTACTAAGCCACGAAAGGGAAACCCGGCTACGACGATAGTATGAAACCTAAACGTTGTTGCTCATTCCTCTACTCTACTGTTTAATCTCCTTTTCAGATATTGACAAAGGAGCTGTTAGCCCTTATAATTACCATTATAGAGATTGTTCGATAAGGCGGCGTAGCCAAGAGGCTAAGGCGGAGGTCTGCAAAACCTCTATTCAT
>CAZCEM010000519.1:0-2211 GCA_964497555.1 uncultured bacterium | reverse complement strand
GCGGCTCGCAGCATGACGGTTCCTTTGAAAATAGCCCCTGAACGCGTAGGTCGGGTCTCCGAACCCGACCACCGGCAGCGAGGACTCCGTGCCCGCGAATCGGTTGATTCACAGCAGATGAAGCAGATGAAGCTGATTCAACGGCGTAGCTCGGGCGTCTCGCCCGACTTACGCGGCAGGAGGGGGGCTATTTTCTGGGAAATGACAGCGGATGGTGTATTACGCATTCTTCATTCTGCATTTCACCTCACCTTAACTATTCTCTTTACTGTCTCGCTGCCAGAATTCTCCACCCGCAGAAAAAAGGTTCCAGCCGGAAGGTCCTCCAGCATCAGGCTTCCCGGACAGCCCCGGTAAGACATCAGCCGCCGTCCTCCGGCATCATATAACGCCAGCCCTGTCGGATGAACTCCTACCGGCAGCGAAATCCTCAACATCCCGTTGAAAGGATTCGGATACACCGAAAACGCCAAGGCTTCCGGCGGCACGGGTTCCACGTGAACTGACATCTCCTCAGCCCGCAACACAGCTGCCAACGCGTCGGGAATGCCGTAGCCGCGCAGGGTATCCGGCGAATCCGCCAGGTTGGAGGTCTCATGGAGGATTCGTCTAAGGTCAGCCACGCTCAGGTCGGGGTTGGCTTCCACCATCAAGGCGCAAATCGAAGCGATGATAGGACAGGAGAAGCTCGTGCCGCTGCGGGGCAGGTAGGCGTCCAGCGTCCCGTTGTCCGCCACCCAGACCCCCGCGCCCAAGGCGCACACGTCCGGCTTAATCCGCCCGTCGTAGCTGGGCCCCTGCGAGGAAGCCGACCAGTAGGCGCTGTCGCTGAGGACGCCTCCGGCGGTGATGACCAGAAACCCGTCGCCGGGCGCTCCGACCTTGTTGTAAGGATAATCGGCCCGCCCATCGTTGCCCGCTGAAGTAACGATCACCATCCCCGCTGCTGCTGCTGAATCCGCCGCGCGGGTGATGGGCGCGGTGCGGCCGTCGAGGTCTTCGTAGGCGTACCAGTCGGTGTATGACAGCGACGACGACAGCACCCGCGTCCCCAGCGAATCGTTGAACCACAGCCCTGCGATCCAGAAGTCCTCCTCGATGGGGGTCTCCGAATCGGTGTCTTCCGTCTTGGTCAGCACATAGGACGCTCGCGGTGCGCCGCCGATGTAACGCGCTGAATCCCGCCCTGCCAGAACCGACAGCACCCGCGTGCCGTGCGAGCCGTCGCCCGAGTCGCCTTCATTGCCCACGCAAGGATCGTCGTTCACGAAATCATACGCCGCTATCACCCGCAGCGAGTCGAAGCAGTTATGCAACAGGTTGTCGAAACCGGTGTCCTGCGCGCCGATGATGACGCTCGCGCCATAATAGCCGCGCTCGTGGGCTCGCTGGAGATTCACTTGATAGGTGTGCGCCCAGGCGTAGCCGTAGTCGGAGGGGTCGTCGATGATGAAGGGAGCACGTAGGTCAACCTTCTCGGTTGTCCTGAGGCTCGCCTCGCGTAGGTCGGGCCTCCGAGCCCGACCGTCATTCGTGTAGGTCGGGCTTCCAGCCTGACTGGGGCGGACTGAAAGTCCGCCCTGCACGTCTTCCTTTGAAGCCGGAAACGCATACACCGGCTCAATCCGCTCGACGAATGGCAGCGCGCGAACTCGTTCCAACTCCGGCTTGCCAGCGCGGACGCTCACCGCGTTGATGTACCTTGCCGAGTGAACGACTTCGCAGCCTGCGCGTTCGAGGGCTTGCAGCCGGGCGGGCGCCGGCGGCAGGTCACAGCCGCGCACCGGCGGCGTTCCGGTCAGGAATCGTCGTCGGCGTTGCAACGATTCAGAGGACAGTTGGTCGGCAGTCGCGGCTTTCACCAAGCCGATTTCAGTGGCAGATCGGTCCTCGGAGGTTAAATAAATCCACCAGCGTCCGGTAGGCTGGGGCGAGCGAGCCGGGGGGAAAGACTGAGCTTCAGCGGCGACCATAAGCGCCGCTGAAGCCGCTAACGTAAGTATTAAGGGGTGCATTTTCTTTTTTACAACGGAAGTAAGGCGTCGAAGACGCATCATTCCAGCGAAAGCTGGAATCCAGAAGGAATTAGGGTTGGATTCCCGCCTTCGCGGGAATGACAGCAAATGACCAAATGAATTTGCACCAAGTAATATCAACCGTTGGACCAGCACGGCAGCGTTTCCGGTTACTTGATCTCAGAGCGCTTGACAA
>CAZCEM010000518.1:0-2212 GCA_964497555.1 uncultured bacterium | reverse complement strand
ATTCTAACTCATTATTTATATTAATATTATGATTATTAATTGACATCCAGTGAATACATTTGACTGAACAGAAATATATTCTGTACAAATATTGTATTATGTTACACTTTTTCCTCGTCAAGATAGCGATATAACGTTGTTCGGCTGACTCCCAACAACTGCGCTGCCCGGAAGCGATTGCCACCGACCGACTCCAGCGTCTCCAGCACCATTTTCCGCGTCAACTTAGGCTTGCGCCCCATCCTCCGGATGCTGTTCAGATCTTCCACGCCGCTGATTTCCGGGGGCAGGTGCTCTACATCAACCACGTTGCCGCGACACTTTATCAGCGCGTATTGCACCGCGTTGGCAAGTTCCCGGATGTTGCCTTGCCAACCGTAGTGCATCATCATCGCCAGCGCGTCGTCGGAGATGCGGCTGATGTTCTTGGCGGTGCGTTCGGCGTAGCGATCCATAAAGTAGTTGATGAGAAGGGGGATATCGCTGCGCCGGTCCCGCAGCGGCGGCATGTTGACCGGCACCACGGCCAGCCGGTAGTACAAGTCTTCCCGAAACAGTCCCTGCCGGATCAGGGTCTTCAAATCTTTGTTGGTGGCGCAGATGATTCTCACATCCACGTTGATGGTCTTCTCGCCTCCCACCGCCACGAAGGATTTATCCTGCAAGGCTCGCAGCAGCTTGACCTGCATCGCGGGCGAGATTTCGCCGATCTCGTCCAAAAACAGCGTCCCTCCGTCCGCCAGTTCGAAGCGTCCCTTTTTATCCCGATAAGCACCCGTGAACGCCCCGCGCACGTGTCCGAAGAGTTCGCTCTCCAGTGTGCCCTCGGGCAGCGCTCCGCAGTTCACCGGCACAAACGCTCCCTTTGACCGTCCACTCATTCGGTGGAGCGCCCGCGCCACCATCTCCTTTCCGGTGCCGCTCTCGCCTTGTATTAAAATTGGCACGTTCACGTCGCTGAGTTCGCGGATGGCTTCGAACACCTTCTGCATCGCTGGATGTCGTCCGATCATGCCGTGAAAGCCGCAGCTTTCATCGAGCTGCCGCTGCAGATGAACCGTCTCGGTAACGTCGTGGAAAATCACCAACGCTCCCAGAATGTGTTTTTCAACGCTGTGGGTTGTCACCACCGACATGGTCAGGTTCTTCCGAATCCCATCGCGGGTGGTGAAGGTTTGAGGGTATCTTAATCGCGCGGTGTCCCTTATCTCCCCCTCGCAGAACGAGCAATCCCCTCCGCAGAATCGGCCCGGGAACACCTCGTGGCAGTCCCGGCCGATGACTTCCCGGTACTTGTAGCCAGTGATGCGCTCCGCGGCGGTGTTGAAATAATAGATTCGACGTTCCAGATCGTGCGCCATCACCCCGTCGGTCAGGTTGTTCAGCAGCGAACCCAGCGTCAGCCGAATCTGTTGTATTGAGGTGAGAAAGCCTTCCGTGAATAGGCAATTCACCTGACGGCGCAATAAGTCGCGGAATTCTCGGAAGACTTCGAGCCGCTCAGCGTGACTGCCGGCCGGCTGCTGGGCGGGATCGGGCAGCGACCAATGGATGCGTGCTGGTGCGCCGGGGAAGACTGGACAGATTTCCAGCGCTTGATTGCAGAGGGTTATCACCAGATCGAAAGGTTCGGTGCGGATGTCGTCCAAGGTTACGGAGATACGGTTGTCGATTGCCACGCTGCACTCGCGCATCACCGCCACTGCGTCGGGATCGACATTGGCGGAGCGGTCGGAAGCAGCCACCACCTGCACGCCGCCGCGCGCCAGGGTTTTAGCGAAACCAAGCGCCATCTGGCTGCGTCCCGAAGCGCCCACACATAGAAACAGGATGCGGAAGCGTGGGACAAACGCCGGAGCGATTAGGTCATTCATCGGCAAAGACGAGGTTGTAGTAGAGGTTTTCCAGATCGCTGGTCATCCAGACGTGTAATGACAAGTTAGGTTAGCATACGGCTCCTCATTCCCGCGAAAGCGGGAATCCAGTTTTAAAGATTTCTGGATTCCAGCTTTCGCTGGAATGATGCGCCTATGGTACATTTTCTGGATTCCAGCTTTCGCTGGAATGATGCGTCTTCGTGGATTCCAGCTTTCGCTGGAATGATGCGTCTTCGTGGATTCCAGCTTTCGCGGGAATGATGCGTCTTCGTGGATTCCAGCTTTCGCGGGAATTGTCATGGTGGCTTCTCCACCACGGAAGATGAAAATAGCAG
>CAZCEM010000517.1:0-2219 GCA_964497555.1 uncultured bacterium | reverse complement strand
TTAACCATCAGCGCCGAAACACTGCCCCTGCCGATTTGGTCGCCGCTGGGGATGAGGTCCCAGCCGACGAGGAAGCGGTCGTAGCGGGTGAGGCCGCCGCCGGTGCCCAGCCAGATATACTCAGGAGTGGCGACGATGTCGATGATGGAGTTGGAGGGCAGACGCTCAGCACCGACGGTCGCATTTGCGCCGATTTCGTAGGTTCCCGGGGTGACCGCCGCCCTCAGCGGCACAACCGCCGTCGCCAATGCCGTGAAGAGCTGCATCAGGTGTAGCTTTAGTCTGTTCAATGTGCTCGCTCGTGTATCCTGATTTTGTTAACTGATGTGACAAAGGGAGAGGGATAACGCCGGTTAAATCGACGGGGAAGGGCTGATTCACCTTCTCGCGCCCAGTTGCCGGTGTCGCGGACGATGTATAAATGAGTAAAATAGGACGGACCGATCTGACCAGCCAGGTCGGTTGGGATCCATTCTAATTGGTAGAGCACCGAGTCGGGATTCCCTGCATTCACGGAAAATCCTATGACAAAAATGCCATCCAGGGGAACATCATCCGGGCTTCCATGTCCGTCTGCGTAAGCTCCCTCCCAAGGCGTCATCCCCTCTCGAGTTATTCGGACGTGGAGGCTGTCCAGGTCATATGGCGTTTGGTCATCATGGACTCGTGTGTAGTAAAAGAATACTAATGTATCCGGGCTACCCATCGGCGGCAGAGCAACCGTGTCGGGACCGGTAACATCCAACACCCGCGGCGGGCGGTTTTCAAGGAAGATAAAGGTTGTGTCGCCCCAGATCCAATCGCCGTGCTGTTTATGATAATAGTCGCGGATGCGGACGCACAACGGATAAGTGCCGGTGCTCAGTCCCACCGCCATTTCGGGCTTGCTGGTCATCGCCCACAAGCTGTCCGCCACCCGCGGGAAGGAAAAAGGCGCGTAATTCGCGCGGGGGGGAGTGGTGCGGAACAGCACAAGTTCAGCATCAGAAACGTCCAGGTTTCCCTCCGGGTCTGCGGTCTCAAGGATGAAATTCCGGTTGTCGGCACCGCTGGGAAGCGAATCCGGGTAGCTAAAACGCACGATGGCCGGGTCGCTGCTCTCGCGGACATTGACTATCGCTTGGATGGTGTCCGGCGGCGGCGAATTTTCCAAGACGAATCTGAAGAGATAATGCCCGGTTTGGGCGGCGAATTTAGCGCTGATGCGGCGGGAATAGACGCCGTCGCCGGGACTGGCGTCGCCGGTAAGAGAATCAGCAAAGCCGAGCGCATCTTCCCACACGCCGTAACCGCCGTCGTCGTGCATCCGGAAATGATGAGTGCTGCCGAGGGGAGTCGTAATAAGGCAGAGCATGTCGCGGTCGGCGCTGGCCTCGAACACGCTCATTTTCACCGCGATGCGCTGCATCCGCGGCGATTGATAGGCCCACACCGAATCAAGCTCCACTATCCTCAGCTCCTGGGGTATGAAAACCGGCGGAACGGGATTACTTTCATCGCAGCCGCTGAACCACATAGCACTGAACCATATAAAAATCACGACCGAGACAGCCGTTGGGTGTTTCATCGCTGGCTCCTCTGGATTATGGAAAACAAGTGTGGCGAGACAAGGTCACAGGCTGAACCTTTCCACCAGCCGCGGCGGGAGTTAAAAACGTCCTCCCTCCGGCGTTCGATTCTTACTAAACCAAGAAATAACGAAACAGCCTGTTTTCCTCTGGTTACGGGAAGGGAATCGGCCTGCAGATTTAATAATATAATAAAACATCGATAGAAATCCAAGACTTTTTTAACTTGAACGGGTTGACAGAGGAAACGCCCTGCCGCAAGAGGCGCAATATTAGATGAAACAGTCTCTCGCCGCAGGATGATGTCATCCTGCGTCGCTCCTATTCCCCTTAGAAGGCGGACTCTCAGTCCGCCTTTGTCGGGCTCAGAGGTCCGACCTGCACGGATTGGAGAGCTGTATCCGGCAGACTGGCCATTTTGCTGATAGCGTGCCTATTATTTCAGAAGTCCGAGCTTGATTAAATCTTGAAGAATAGCTAACTTGAAAGTTAGAGTATTCTGCAAATCATGATTCAACTTTGTCATCTTAGTCACTCTATTAAGGGGGGCCGAAAATACTTGACACCCGCTGTCATTTCCGCGAAAGCGGGAATCCTCGAAGACGCATCATTCCAGCGAAAGCT
This sequence comes from uncultured bacterium, assembly GCA_964497555.1. Lineage (GTDB taxonomy): Bacteria > Electryoneota > AABM5-125-24 > Hatepunaeales > Hatepunaeaceae > CAZCEM01. The sequence goes on along the minus strand of CAZCEM010000517.1, from coordinate 27 downwards.
GGAATCCAGAAGGAATTAGGGCTGGAT
>CAZCEM010000516.1:0-2222 GCA_964497555.1 uncultured bacterium | reverse complement strand
AGATGCCCCAGATTAGGCGTCCGTCATAGGTCAGGTCGTTCATGCCGCGGTCGTCGGCGCCGGGCTGGCGGAAGCTGCCTTCCAGGTTGCCGTCGCGGTCGAGGACGTAAATCGCGGGCACGCGGTTGTGCTGTCCGGCGACGTAGAATCTATCTTCCGCGAATACAACGCCTTGGATGTAGTTGTCCTCCACCGCCGCTCCCGCATAAAGGGCTGTCCTCAGCGTCCAGGGATCCGCATTGGCGTCGCCCAACAGCCGCCGGTCCACGCTGTAGGTCAGCGGCCCGTTGCCGATGTTGGTCACACGCAGGATTGTGCCCAGGTTGTCGTTTGGCGCGACCTGCGCGACAATTGCCTCCGGATTGGGCACGAATTCAGCGTGCAGCAGCGCCCAGTTAACCTCGGCTTCCTCGACTTCAGTCAAATCGACCTGCTCGGTGTGCGGCAGGTAATCCGGGGCGCTGAAGGTGACCTCATAGACGCCTCGCGGCAGTTCGGTCATGCTGTATTGACCGCGTCCGTCGGTGAGTCGAAAGTAATTATAATTGCTCAAGCTGGCGCAGGCGTCAAACATGGGCTCGTTGTCGCTCGCGTCGGTGATGACGCCCGCGATGCCCGCGGTCGGCGCACCCACTGACACCACCACCGCCATCTCGATCACGGTAACCTCCGGATCTTCATCCTCTCCGATGGTGGAGACATTGAGTGTCAGCATGCCGTTATATATCCCCGGCTCGCAGTCCTCTGGTGAAACACTGATGACGATGACTTCCCAGTCATCCGCAGGCGCCACGCCCGACTCGGGGTCGAGCGTCAGGTTGAGCTGCTCGGGCACGCCGTCGTCTATTTCGTACCAGATGCAGGTGGCGCCGTCGTAGGTGCCGCGCCAGAGGTTTTCGCCATCGTGGGCGAGGCCGGTGTGGTTAGTGGCGACGGTCTCGAACGTGCGTGCTAGACTGGGATTCCAATCCTCGTCCACATTGAACTGAAACGCGTGATCATGGTTGAACAGCCACAGCCAGCCACGTCGGTGGGCGTGGATGACCTCGATGCCCCAGGCGTCGTCGCCGATCCACTCGCTGCAGTCGATGACGGCGACCTCCTGCTGGTTGTTGTTCAGGTCCAGCACGTGCACGTCGCCGTGTCCGCCGCCACTGGAATAGGCGACGGTGTAGATGTAGTTGTCATCGCCGCCGATGGTGGTCCACGTGAGGTTGACGGGCACGCGGATATTATCGATCAACTGACCTTGAGTATTGTAGCGGAAGACCGTGTTGACGTTGTTGTTGTAGCCGCCAAGGTACAGCAGCCCGTCGCGCTCGCGATAGAACATACCCAGATCGGAGGCGTTAATCGCGACGTCTATCATATTGCGACCGTTTTCAGGATCTATGGCGTACAACCGCCTGGCTGTCCATGCCATCGCCCACAGCCAGCTATGAATCGGATCCCAAGCCATGCCTACGGTGTTGTAGTAAGGAACCTGCAATGCCAGAAGGGTATCGCCCGGATTGTCGCGCTGGGGTCCCAGCCGTCTCTGGCCCTCTTCGGCGGGTTGGAAATCGAGGATGCAATAGTAGGCGTTGAAAGCGACGTTCTCTTCGCCGTCGTTGATGATGGTGAGGGATGTTTCGCGGTTCTCGTTGTTAGGCACGCCGAGAGCAACGCCGAAAGGTTCGACCGTCACCGCCGCGCGGGCGGGAGTGAAAAGCGGGAGCATAAACAGCATCACCAGGATGGTGACAACCCTAGCACAATGCGCGGACATGGGAGCCTCCGTAAAGATAGGTTTTGCATCCAACGCCAGAAAGCGCGGAACGCTTGTATCAATGGGGGGTGAAAGACGTCATCTCAACCAGAGACCGGCGAAACATGGGAACTGAAAGGGCAGGAGGTCTCTCGTCAGCCGTTAAAAGCCGACCGAGCCGGTTGTTAGATAACATTAAATTATAAAGAAAAACAAGGCGCAATTCAAGAGATACTCGGTCTGCAAGTGGTGAGTTTATGCATTTGAAACATGCACTTCGCTGTGCTTGTTGTCTGTCAGCGAGAATTCCTTTGAAAATAACCCTCATCAGCGCGTAGGTCGGGTCTCCGAACCCGACCGCCTCACAAAACACGGGCGAGACACCCGTGCTACCGGCAGCGCGGGACTCCGTGCCCGCGAATCGTTTGATTCACAGCAGATGAAGCAGATTAAGCAGATTGAGGAACAGAAGGCG
>CAZCEM010000515.1:0-2224 GCA_964497555.1 uncultured bacterium | reverse complement strand
GGAATCCAGAAAAGGCGCCAAAGGCGCATCATTCCAGCGAAAGCTGGAATCCAGAAAAGGCACCAAAGGCGCATCATTCCAGCGAAAGCTGGAATCCAGAAAAGGCACCCCTTAATATTCTTGCGCCGGCATCAGGCTCAACCCATCGAACTCGTCAGCTTCAGTGAGGGTATGGGGCAGACGATGGTCGCGGTAGTCGGTCAACATCTGCAGCACCGTGGGCAGGTCGTCGATGGTCATGGCGGATCCGCGCAGCTTTGCGGATCCGGGCAATCCGTGAGTGTACCAGCTGAGGTGTTTGCGCATCTGTTGAACTGCTCGCGGTTCGGACAGGCTTTCCAGCATCAGCCGATAGTGCTCTAATAGAATGTTTATACGCTCTCGTGGGGAGGGGGATGAGGCGGGCGGTTTTCCGAGGAGTTCCTCCAGCACGGCTCGGAAAATCCAAGGCCGCCCGCAGGCGCCGCGGCCTATCATCACCCGGTCGCAGCCGGTGGATCCCATCATCCGCCGGGCGTCCGCCGCAGAGAACACATCGCCGTTGCCGACCACCGGGATGTGGCTAACTGCATCCTTGACGCGGGCGATGACTTCCCAATCAGCAACGGTGCCCCGCGAACAGCGCACATACCGGGCATGAATCGCAACCAACGACGCGCCGGCCTGCTCGGCGGCCCGGGCTGCCAACGGAGCGGTCTCTTCGGAAGCGCGGTAGCCGGCGCGCAGCTTGACCGACAGCGGCTGCGAGCAGCCTTGTCTCGCCCCTTCCACCAGCCGGCCGATTTTGTCCGGATCCTGCATCAGCCAACCACCGACCTCGCGGGAGACGAACTTCTTCGCCGGGCAGCCGCAGTTGATGTCGATGAGGTTGGGGTAGTAACGCTCTTCCAGCAATCCCGCTGCGTCGGTGAACTGGGAAGGATCCTTGCCAAATAGCTGAATCGCTATCGGCCTTTCTTCGTACTCGAAACGGCACCGGTCGAAGGATTTCCGTCCCAGTCGTCTCAAGCCTTCGGCTGAGATGACTTCAGTGTAGAGCAAACCTGCTCCGAAGCGTCGGCACAGCCTTCGAAAGGCGGAATCGGCGACCCCGGCCATCGGAGCGAGCACCGCTCCTAAAGGAAGTTCCCAATTGTCTATAAGAAGAGGCATTTTCCCTTGATTTTAAAGAATTAAATTTATATAATAGTAAACCTTCATAATCTTTTCTATTGGTCCATTGTTTAAACCTGTCAACTTCCAAACTTTCAAACTTTCAAACTTTCAAACTTGCAAACTTGCAAACTTTTAAACTTCCGAACTTTCGAACTTTCGAACTTTCGAACTTGCCTAATCCAACGAGAAACCAATGTCCAGAAAGTGTCAAATCACCGGTGTCGGGGCGCTGGTGGGGAACAATGTAAGTCATTCCCACCGCGTCTCCAAGAGACGCTGGAACGTTAACCTTCAGAAAGTCCGGGTGCTGGTGGACGGTCGGGCGGTGCGGCTCAACGTCAGCACGCAGGCGCTCAAGTCGGGTTTGATCGAAAAGCCGCCTTTAACCGTGCGCCAGCGACCCGCGAAAGAGATCGAGGCACAAGCCGTCCAGCAAACCGTCGTTGAAATCGGCGAAGAGGAATCCGTCAGCCAGTTCTTCTCAGCGACTTCCCATGTGGATCGTATGTTCAAGCGCCGTAAGGGTCCTGTCAGTCCTTTGGATGAAGGCGAAACCCGGGGAAAAGAGGGCTTTGAAGAGGAGCCGGGTGATGCCGCCGGTGACGACCTCGGTTTTCCGGAAGAATAATCACACGGATTGCCGGGATCCGACCGCAGATTCAGTTTTAAAGCTGGAGTGGCTGCGCGCCTCGCCCGCTTCGGCAAAACCCGTGATTATTAAGGGCTGCAATTTCTTTTGAACATTGAAAAAATGCGTCGAAGACGCATCATTCCCGCTTGCGCGGAAATGACAGCGGGTGTCAAGTATTTTCTGCCCCCCCTGAATAATTCCGACTTAGCGCATTACCAATAAGGGTTGGCGGAAACGCCAACCCTTATTTCTATCCACCCTTGAACTCGTCTTTCTGCAGGCGCAACGGCAGGTATTATCCGAGATGGCCCGGTGCTGCGGCAACGCGAAAGACCGACAGAGCCTCTCCGATAATTACGAATTGAGGGTAATATGCTCTGATATCAATAAGCTTTCAAACAGTCATTATTCAGTAAAACAACCCCCCTGCCCCCCTTC
>CAZCEM010000514.1:0-2225 GCA_964497555.1 uncultured bacterium | reverse complement strand
GCCGCATGATTTTACCACTGCGGGTTTTAGGCAGGGAATCAACAAACTCAATCTCCTGCGGCATCGCCAGCGGCGACAGCTTCTTGCGGATGAAGTTCATGATCTCCAGCTCCAGGTCATCGTCGCCGGTGTAGCCGGGCTTGAGGGTTACGAACGCCTTGACTACCTCCATGTTGACGGCGTCGGGCTTGGCGACCGCCGCCGATTTCGCCACTGCGGGATGCTCGATGAGGGCTGATTCTATCTCGAAAGGACCCACCAGATGCCCGCCGGTGTTGATGACGTCGTCGTCGCGGCCGACAAACCAAAAGTATCCGTCCACATCGATGCTCGCGCGGTCGCCGGTGAGATACCAGCCGTTCTTGAACTTAGCGGCAAAGCCGTTAGGATTGTTCCAATATAGGCGAATCAGCGAGGGCCAGTCCGGCCGCAGGGCTATCAATCCCACCTTGCCGGGCGAATCATGAGGCTCGTAGGTTGATGGATTCAGCACCGCGGCGGTTATGCCGGGGAAGGGCTTGCCCATCGAGCCGGGCTTGACCGCCATCCCCGGATAGTTGCAGATCACCATGCAGCCGGTCTCGGTCTGCCAATAGGTGTCGTGAAAGGGTTTCCCAAAGACTTCGCGGGACCAGATGACAGCCTCGGCGTTCAGGGGCTCCCCGACGGAGCACAGATGACGCAGGCTAGTCAGGTCAAACCTGCGAACAATTTCAGCGCCGTCGCGCATCAGCAGCCTGATGGCAGTTGGAGCGCTGTACCAGACTGTTATCCGGTTCCGCGCGATGAACTGGTACCATTTCTCGGAGTTGAAGCCCGAATCCAGCACCGCTTGAGTGGCGCCGCAGGACCAAGGTCCGATGATGCCGTAGGAGGTGCCCGTCACCCAGCCGGGGTCTGCGTTGCACCAGTATATGTCATCTTCCTGCAGATCCAGCACCCACTTGGTGGTCAAGTATTGAGCGATCAACGAGTAGTGGACGTGTTGGGCGCCCTTGGGCTGGCCGGTGGTGCCGGAGGTATAGTGCAGGACGGAGGGAGTTTCCGCAGTGGAAGGATAGCATTGGAAATTTTGAACGCAAGGCAGATTTTCCATCTCCAGTGCGATTTCGCCGGCCTTGAGAGGACTTCCGGCGGCATCGACGACAATTACATAGCTCAGATGGGGCAGTTGCTCGCGAATTTTGCGAATCTTAGGCAGGTATTTCTTCTGGGTGACAATGGCAGCGGTCTGGGCGTTGTCCAGCCGCGTCCGGAGGGATTCCTCTCCGAAGGCTGAGAACAGGGGTTGGGCGATGGCGCCGCTTTTCAGAATCCCCAGAAAACCGATGTAGAGTTCCGGGACACGATCCATGAAAAGGCACACCCGTTCTCCCGGCTGGACGCCCAGGTCGCGAACAAATTGACCGATGGTATTTGAAAGCTGACGAATATCGTCGTAACTGTACTGTTTGCGGGTACCGCCGTGGTCCTCCCAGATAAGGGCGGTCTTATCGGCCTTGCCGAGCTGACAGATTCTATCGGAACAGAACCAACCGATATTGATGACACTTCCTTTGGTGTACCCCAGTTCCTTTTCAGAGATTTCCCAACTGAACTCCTTGATTCGAGTCTGGTAGCTACCGATGTTGCTCATTCAGCGTCCTCATTGTTTGTTGTTGGTGGTAACTTGGTATCGGCATCTATGATCACGCCGGCGATGGCCAGGTCGCGGGTGTGCGATAGCGAAAGGTGAATGCTGCGGATGCGCAGCCTGTCAGTGAAGGATCTGATGCAGCCGCTCAGCGAAATCAGCGGTTGACCGTTAGGCTGGTTGGAGATTTCAATCTCGCGCCAGTGAAGGCCGCGTGGGGGATTACCGGGCAGCGCCTTGAAGAAGGCCTCCTTGGCGGCAAATCGGGCCGCGTAATGTTGAGCGGGATAGCGTTTTTCTTCGCAGTACTCTATCTCATGCGGCGTGAACACGTTTTCGCGCCATCCAGGGTCGAGTTCCCGCTCCCGCTCAATGCGGCTGATAGAGACCAGGTCAATCCCCACGCCAATTATCATAGCTGCCCTTGCACCAATGTAAAAGAGATATCGCTAAAAACTTATATTATATCTAAATTAAATTGGATTGTCAAGGAACATAAGGGACCAACAGTGCCTTGTTAAGTATGCTCTCTGTGAAGGCTTGAACATGAATCCGCTGACATCGACGCGAAGGTGGGAATCCAGCCCTAATT
>CAZCEM010000513.1:0-2235 GCA_964497555.1 uncultured bacterium | reverse complement strand
TCCCAACCCCGGCACGGTTCGCGGGGAGGTGCAACTCTCCTTCAGAATCCTTGACTACAGCCCCCTCCAGCGAGTCCGCGTCTATCAAAACGGCATGATGCCGGAGGGCGGAGAACTCGCTGTGCGGGAGGATGGTCACTATTCCTTGCTTTGGAACACCGCTATGGATTCGGACGGAGTGTACGCTTGGGAGGCGCGGGCTTGGGATGAGGCGGGGAATTTGGGGATTAGTCCCGCCTTGCTGGTTCGAGTCGCCAACGACACCACCGCGGATCCGGGTCCTGACCGAACTCCCCCCGTAATCTCGTGGCTGTCGCCGGATCCGGGTGAAGTGCTTCAAGGTCAGGTTGAGTTGCGGGTTCAAGCTCTGGACAACGACGCGGTTGATTCGGTGAGATTCTACGTCTCAGGCGCTTCGCCCGCGGTGTACACAGTCTCGGAAATGCGGGAGTTCTTCTACGAAGCAGTCTGGAACACCAACAATTCTCTCGATGGAACGTATTTCATAGAAAGCAGAGCATGGGACCGTTCGGGCAACATCGGCTTCAGCGAGCCGCTGTCGGTGACGGTGTGGAACAACCGCCCCCGGGTTATCTGGGTGCCGGATGAGTATGAAAAGATTCAAGACGCTATCGATAATTCCTCTGACGGGGACACAATCAGGGTTAGAGCGGGAACCTATCGTGAGGGATTGAGTATAATGGGAAAGAATATATGGTTAGAAAGTGAGGAAGGAGCTGAGAGAACCATAATTGATGGCACAGGGGAAGACCTAAATGGCTGGTCCGTAGGTATCAGGGTGATGGGTGCGAATACAATTGCCACAGTAAGAGGTTTTACAGTTATGGCTATGGAATTTATCATTTGGACTAACGAAAGTGGATCGATTAACCTCTATAACTGTATTGTCTATGATGATACTCGGAATGTTTGGGGCATTGATCTATATGGATCCGGAGGCAACTGCAAAGTCTGGAATTGCATTGCTGATGGCGCGTACGCAGGTATTGGTGCATATGCTGTAAATGCTGAAATATACAATTCAATTTGTGTGAATTGTAATATTGGCTATTATAAAATAGCGCTCTTTAATGATTGGGTTAAATTAGGATGGAATTTGTTTTGGAACAATGAAAGGGATTATCGGTGGAGAAGTCGTAACGATGAACCGCAAGAGAGCGACATATTAGGCAATCCTTTGTTTGTCGATGGAGGCTATCGCCTTCAACCCAATTCTCCCGCTATTGATTCAGGCAATCCGGATCTTTTAGATAAGGATAGCAGCCGCTCCGATATTGGAATCTACGGAGGGCCTTACAGTTACTAAACACATTTACAGGAGGCTCACATGAGCACATGGGTACGACAGGTAGAAGGTCAAGATGTTGACCTTGAGACGATCGAAGAAAACATGAACACGATCAAGGTCAACAACGTGGACAGCAACGATCGGGATCGTCCTGCAATTTGGGCGATCAACTCTAACGCAGGCGCCAGTGCCCTAGCGTTGCGAGTGGACGGCAAGCTGGAAGTGAACGGGCACATGGTCAACGCCAACGACAGCATCGAGGTTGACGCGGAATTCCACGTCAATGACCTTCTGGCTGCTGAGGCGCAGCTTCATGTTGTTGGCGGCATCACCGCTGAGTCGTATGCTCTTATCGATGGGCGTATTTCCGCCGGCGACATCAACGACGCCAACAATGCCGCCCTTCACGCGACCAATTCCAACATAGGTGCGAACGCGCGAGCGGTTAAAGCCACCGGCATGTCGGAGATGATCGCCAATGTCAACGTTGACGCAGACACCACTGGCTTGAAGGTGTCGAACGCCAGCGCCCGAGCCGGTTCGCGGGCATTGATGGTGGATGGCAAATCGCAGTTTGACGGCGCTACAACCTTCAACAACGACGTAACTTTCGATGACGGCGAAGTAACCTGCAATGTCGAACTGCACGTTGACAACACCTTGTTCGCTGAAGAAAACCTTCACGTCGAAGGCGACATCAGAGGTATTGGTGGAATAACGCTCGACGGAAACATCGACCTTGAAGGTCAGTTAACCGTTGGGCCGGAAAACAGCGCCGGTATTATCGACGCTGGCGGCGCGGTGCTCACGCCGCAGAATCTCAAAATCGGAACAGGTACCACCACTAATGACGTTCAGTTAGGTCGCGCTGGTCAAAACTTTGACATTTTCACCCAGGCGCGTCATAACAGCAACGGCGTGGTGCT
>CAZCEM010000512.1:0-2251 GCA_964497555.1 uncultured bacterium | reverse complement strand
GCCTTACACCACCCCCGGTCCCCCACACCACCAGCCTTTTCGGTCCGTGCGCTCCCAACACCAGTTGCTTCTCAATGTCCGCTGTGCGGCTGGGTCCTGTTATCAGCGCGTAGGTGAGAAACTTCGGGCAAGCCTGCAGGAACGCCGCCAAATCGGGAAACACCGGCGCTTCGAACGCCAGTGCGATGTGCATCGGCGGCAGCAGCGACACCAGTCTATCCCCTTGCGACACCGACCCGCATACCATCGTCCCGGTGTCGGCAATCACTGCATCCACACCGGTCAATCCAGCGTCAGCTTGGGCGCACAGCTCGATGGCTCGCTCGCGGGATAGATTCTCGCGGAAGAAGTCGGCGAGCACCTCCACCGAGTCATTCACCATATCATGCGTTTCCGCCGGCAGCGGCGGGCCGGCTAACACTACTTTTTTAATCTGATTCTCCACGAAAAAACGACGGCACTGCCCAGCAAAATCAGCCCGCAAATCGAATGGATAATATTCCCCCGACACCTCCTTCAGCCGCTCCAGGAACTGCGGGATCCCGCCTCCGCTCCCCCTCGGAGCCGCTGACAACGCCAGCTTAATCATGGTTGGATTCCTCCGGCGCTTGCTTCACACGCTCAGCCCGTTCGGAATCAATCTGGTCTTGATAATCACTTCTTGGTGTCCTTGGTGCCCTTTGGGTTTGAATCTCCTGCCATTGATCCCGAAAGCTTACCACCGGTTCCCTCAGCCATCCTCCTGGCAGCGGCTTCGGCGATAAACTCGCCGCCAGGTGCGCCAGCCGCCCCGCCAGCTCGAACCGCGCTGAAGTCCCCATCGTCCATTCCCATCCTATCGCTGCCACGCGATGCGCCAATGGCTTCGGTCCTCGCCGTCGAAGGACTCGCAGCATCCGCGGCAGGTCTATCCGCGCTGGACATTCGTCCCGGCAGGCGTCGCACAGCGTCGAGAGATGAGGCAGCTCGGCGAAACGCATCGGCTCGTCACCCAGTAGGTTTGACAACACCGCGCCCATGGGCCCCGGATAGACCGACTCGTAAGCGTGCCCGCCGACGGTGCGATAGACCGGACACACGTTCAGACACGCGCCGCAGCGGATGCACAGCAGCATCTCGCGCAACTCAGCATCCGCCAAAGCCCGACGGCGGCCGTTATCCACAAGCACCGCGTGCATCGCTTGAGGCCCGTCTTCGCCCGGTCGTCCGGGACGCAGCAGGTTGAAGCAGCCGGGGAAACGCTGCCCGGTGGCGCTGCGAGCTAAAAGCTTAAGGATAGGCGCCAGGTCGGTCAACCGCTCGACGACCTTCTCGATGCCGGTAATTGCTATAAACAGCGGCGGCAGTGACAGCCCCATGCGAACGTTGCCTTCGTTCTCGACAATTGCCAGATGCCCGGTCTCGGCGACGAAGAAGTTCGCGCCGGAGATGCCGAATTCGGCGTTGTTGAAGCGTTCGCGCAGGATGCGTCGAGCGATTCCGGTCAACTCGGCGGGATTTTCGCTGTAGGGGACGTTCAGCTTGTCCGCGAACAGCCGTCCGATGGACTGCCGCGACCGGTGCAGCGCCGGAGCCGTGATGTGAGAGGGCGGTTCGCCCGCCAATTGGACGATGTACTCGCCGAGGTCCGATTCAACCGCGTCGATGCCGGCTTCCTTCAATGCTTCGCCGAGGTGGATTTCCTCGCTGACCATGCTCTTGGACTTGACCCCGCGCTTTACTTGGGCATCGAGCAAGAGCTTAACCACGAGGTGACGGGCTTCAACTGCGGTATTGGCGTAGTGCAGGATGCCTCCGGCGGTGCTGAAGGTTTGTTCAAACAGTTCCAACAGCCGGTGGAGGTTGTCGAGCGAGCGCTGACGAACCTCGCGGACAGCGTCGCGAGCCGCTTCGTAATCCGGCAGCTCGGCGATGACCTTAGCTCGCGCGGCGAGGGAATGGTCGGTGGCTTTGAGCACCGCCGCGCCGAGGGCTTGATCAGCAAGCGCGGCTGAGATTTTAGGTTTCAGTATGGATTCGCATTGAATTGTGGTATGTATTGGTGGTTGGGGGTATTCAGCATTCTGCCTTTATCTGTGGCAGTTGGTGAACTGCACGCCCTGATCGGTGTTTAAGATCTCCGGACGTCCTTCCGTCAGGACGCTTTCCAAGGTCTCGATGCAGAATCCATTATCCAAGGTATTATTAATGGGGGCAGAATCTATTGGACATTAGTTGTCATTCCCGCGCAAGCGGGAATCCAGCCCCAAAT
>CAZCEM010000511.1:0-2254 GCA_964497555.1 uncultured bacterium | reverse complement strand
AAGGATGGGGATACGATTAAAGTCCAAGCGGGTAATTACCATGAGCAACTTCAGTTCTTCGATAAAACCTTCTCGCTTCTCAGCGAGTCTGGACCTGAGGAGACAATAATCGATGGAACAGATTACTATACGGCAGCCTGGATCACAGGCGGTCAAGACACCACCACCATGATTCGAGGTTTCACTTTCAATATTGACTCACAGTTTCAGTGCTGGGGCATTATGGCTGAAAGCGCGAGCCCTCGGATAGTGAACAACATTTTTACCTCCACCTCACCAGAAGGAGCAAATCTTCGCCTTGGTCAAAATGCGGCTATCGTACGAAATAATCTGTTTCACTACAGTGATAACGAAGCACTTTTCGGTGGCATTAGTACTGCCCATACATGGGGAGCGGATTTCACCAATAACATGTTTGTTGACTTGCGAATCGCTTTTGGGAGTCGCGCGATAAATGGTCAATTCGCAAGACCAGATTTTAATTTGACTTGGAACTGTCTCTGGCTTTGGAGCGCAGGCGGTGATGAGCCAATTCTCTGGGGTGAAAATAACATCGACGGTCAAGAACCGTTGTTTATACAAGGGAGTTTTCGCTTGCGGGAAGGGTCCCCCGGAGTGGATCAGGGACGACCTGATTTAAGAGACCCAGATGGAAGCACATCGGACATAGGCGTCTATGGTGGACCCTATGCCTACTAAACGAAGGAGGTCACCATGAGTTGGGGAAATGCTGGAGGCACCACTGAAGATCAGCATATGCAATCTCCAGTTAGGCAAGAGTCTCCAAATGGACGTCACTTGACCGCCATCTATAACGATGACGATCATGCGGCGCTTGTCGCGCACAACGAGGCTGCAGGCGGCAAAGCTCTGCAAGTGGAGGGTCCGGCTGAAATCGTCGGACTAACATCGATAAGTGAAGAATCAGAGCATGCGCCCGTTCTTTACGTTGAAAACTCTTCCGACGATGCCGTGGCGATTAGGGTTGAGAGAGGGAGATTGGATGTTGGTCTCGATGGGATTCTCTGTGAAGGATTGTTACAACTCGGATCCCGTCAAACTTATGCAAGAATCGAAGGTTATCCCACACCTCAACCAGGCGCCATAACAATCGGTGCAGAGGAAACCACCGGTCATATCTACATCGGACGTATCGGTCAAACCTGCACCATCAACAGCGCCTTAGAAATCGGCGCGGATGAGGACGACCCGGGCTTGATTGACGCCGCGCTGGACGGCGAGGATCCCCGCGATTTGAACATCGGCACCCAGGCTTCCACCGCCAACGTCAACCTTGGCCGCAATGGTCAGGACGTCAACGTCGTCGATGATTTGAACGTGGGCGGTGATTGTGCTGTCACCGGGAGCCTGGTGGTCGGGCCGGCGGATGGGGCCGCATCGATTGACGCCGGCGGAACGCCGAATGCTCAAAATCTCAACATCGGCGCTCAAAACACCACGGCGACGGTTGCGATTGGTCGAGCAGGTCAAGACGTCAACGTTGTTGAGGACCTGAATGTTTTCGGCGGTTTGAATGTTGGTCCCGCCAACAACGAACTGCAAATCCTCAGCAACGCCAACGAATCCAGAATTGAGAGACAGGGTGGGGAAACTACCTTGTTCATCAATGCGGATGTGCAGAGGGAAGGTGGCGACGTGGTTATCTCCCACCCGGATAATCCCAACGTATCGACGCCGTCGGTGATCGTCCAATCCTCCCGATTGCGTGTGGGTCCGGGGAATGATTCCGGTCTGATTGACGCCAACAGCGGAGGAGATCCACCGGCAAGCCGAGCCCTCTGCATCGGCACCAATTCTCAGCAGACCAGCCATGTGAAGATCGGCAACCACGTCGCGGGACAGCCGCAGCATGTCATTCAAGCTGAGACCCAGATGGTGTTCGCCGGGAATGCCATCATTCTCAATGGTGCGCAGAGCATCACCGATGCAAACGCAGTGGGATTGATTTGCGACGTTCCGGGTCGCATTGACTTCGTCTGTAACGGTCAGCGGCGCGGTTGGCACGATTGGGACGGCTTTCACAACCCGCCTCTACCGTAAGCCTCAAACACTGCATCGCAATGAACACAATTCAATCCACTTGACGGGCGGCGAGAGCTGCCCGTCAGTTTTATAGTGTCAGACCTGCCAGCAGGTGGGAAAGCGGGTGCATTCCATGCGCCCTATTCGATTTTCAGAGGAGTCTTGATTCCAGCTTCCGCTGGAATGATGCGACTTAAGAAGTTCAAAAGTT
>CAZCEM010000510.1:0-2259 GCA_964497555.1 uncultured bacterium | reverse complement strand
GACATCTCCGTGAGCGGTACTGGCGTGCCTGTGGGCTATCCCGCAATAGCGGTGTATCCGGAACAGTTGTACTTCGGCGAAGTCGGCGTCGGATATGTCGCTGACAGGTCCTTACAGATATTTAACAACGGCAATGTCATCTTAGCGGTGCAGGATGTCGCCGTCAGCGGCGACGGTTTCGAGGTGGAATGGAGCGGGATGCATTCTGTGGCACCTCGTCGATACATGGAAGTCAGCGTCAGTTTCGCGCCGCAGGACATTGCCTTCTATGAGGGTGAGCTAAGAATTGCCTCCAACGACCCCAACCAGCCCACCACTCTGGTCGCGCTGAGCGGACAAGGCGTTGAAGCACCGCTCCACTTCGAATACCATATCGGTCCCGATAGCCATTCGATTTTAGTTATGAACGCCTGGCTGAATGCTGAACTGCTCACGAGCATTGACGAAATCGGCGTGTTCACCACAGAAGGCATCTGCGCCGGCGCCTCCAGGGTTCAAGATGAGGGCGACGGGCTTTGGCCCCTCGGTCTGGCGGCCTGGGGAACAGAAGCGGAGGAGAAGACCGGCTTTGTGGAAGGCGAGGAGATGAGCTTCCGCTACTGGGATCACAACGCCAGGCAAGAGATAGAGGCGGAAGCTGAGTTCTTGCAGGGTGATCACGCTTGGACCGCCAACGGCTTTTCAATCATCAACCTCAGCGCCCGGACCTACGAAGCCCCGAATATCCTCTTATCCACCCGGAGTCATGACTTCCGGTGGGTACCGGTGAACACCACCCGAATCTGGAATCTGATCGTCACCAACGACGGCAACGCGGTGTTAACTATCGAGAGCGTTACGCTTGATGGTGACGGCTTCAGCCATGGATTTGGGGACGAGTCGCGGGACATCATGCCCGGCTCGCAAATCACCATCCCCGTGTCGTTCACTCCGACCGAAGGCCTCGCCTACAGCGCGGTGATGCACATCCTCAGCAACGATCCGGAAGAAGCAGACATCGCTGTCAACCTCAACGGCGTCGGCATCGGAGCGATTGGGCCCCGCATCGAGATTTCCGCCAATTGGCACGACTTCGGTTTGGTGGAGCTTTTCCGCACCGTTCATTTTGAATGGCAGCTCACCAACAGCGGCGGCGAGAATCTGGAGGTGAACCAGATAGCCAGCAACAACCAAGTCTTCCAAGTATCGCCGGACGGCGGCATTATCCTCCAACCCGGTGAAAGCGCCCCCGTCGATGTCGCCTTTACACCTACCACCGCTGAATACTACGAGGGCGTAATAACGGTGTACAGCAATGACGCTGAACATCCTGAAGTTACCATGGGTGTGGTTGGTGAAGGCAGCGAGCCGCGGTTGCATTGGGCTTTCACTCAGACATACGTGTATATGACGGTTGACGTGGCGCGAGCCTTGTGCAACGGTGAGCAGTTGGGTCTTGGCGACCAAATCGGTGTGTTCACGCCTTCGGGTCTATGCGCCGGAGGGGCGGTGGTTACTGAACGATTCCCCTTGGATTTAAGGGCTTGGGGCGACGATCCCAACACCGGCCGGCGCGACGGCTTTGTCACCAACGAATACTTATCCTTTAAGTTCTGGGATTCAGAGGCTAACCGCGAAGTGGATGCCTCGGTGGAATATATCGAAGGCGACGGGCGGTGGCGAGCCGGCAGGCGGCAGGTGGTGAACCTGAACGCCGAATACGTTCCCACCCATTTCACCTCGCTCATAACCGATGTAAACCATTCAATACTGGTGCATGAAGCGCTGCTGGACAACGAGCCTCTAATTGAAGGCGATGAAATCGGCATCTTCACGCCCGCAGGCTTATGCGGAGGTTCCATAGTCCTCGCCATCCCCGAATGGGAGGAGAATCTTTATCCCGTAGGTATAGCTGCCTGGGGCAATGACCCGACCACGGCGCCAGTCGATGGCTTCGCCGTCAATGAGCCTTTTGAGTTTAGATACTGGGACGCCTCGGCTGAATTGGAGATTGTGGCGGATCCCATTTATATCTCAGGTCCTCATGCCTGGTCGCCCAACGGATTCTCTCAACTGAGACTGCGGGCGACGCGGGAGCGGCTGCCCCACATCGTGCTCTCCGCGGAAACCCATAACTTCGGACGGATCGCTTATGGACGAACCGGCGAGTGGATCTTGCAGGTATCCAATACCGGTCGTGCTGATTTGGTCGTGGATGATTTCAGCAGCGATAACGCCGCCTTCGCGGCCGTCTATCGCACCCCTGTTACAATTGCTCCC
>CAZCEM010000509.1:0-2260 GCA_964497555.1 uncultured bacterium | reverse complement strand
CAGAGTCGGTCCGATAATTCCAACATTTGGGCGTAACGCTTCAAATGCTGTCATTCCCGTGTAGGCGGGAATTGTCATGGTGGCTTCCCCACCACGGAACCTGAAAACAACCCCCTTTGTATTTCCCCCCTGCAAGCAGGGGGGAAAAGACGGGCGGGACGCCCGACCTACGCGGTGTCATGCCTTCCGGAAGATTCACAGCAGATTAAACAGATTAAGCAGATTGGTTAGGAGTTCCCCATCTGCTCAATCCGCTTCATCTGCTGTGAATCAACCGATTCGCAGACAGGGAGTCCCTTGCTGCCGCATGTCTCGTTTGTCAACCGAGACGGTTGACCTACGCGAAGAACCTATTTTCTGGGAAATGACAGCGCGAAATTTCAGTAACAATACTCTTCCTGCAAGAGCAGGATGGAGAAGTCATCTGCAGTGGAGCCTCCGCTGCTAGTTTGTTTGCATTTCCCTTTTCATCTATATATAATGTTATGGCAGTGTCACGTCAACTGTAATGGAGAAAGCCCACATGAACGCCCCTAAGGATAATTCGCCCTCCTCCCAGCGCTGGCGAAAGGAATTTGAAAGCTCGCGCCTCCGCGACGACACCCTGTTCAAGACCATCTCGTCCACCGATGTGCCGCCCATCGTAACTCAGCATGACCTCGAAGGCTGGGACCCAGAGACCCAACTGGGGATGCCGGGGCAGTTCCCCTACACCCGCGGCGTGCATCCCTCGATGTATCGCGGCAGGCTTTGGACCATGCGCATGTTCAGCGGCTTCGCCACCCCCGAAGACTCCAACCGCCGCAATAAATTCCTGCTTGAAAAAGGCCAGACCGGCTTGTCGGTGGCGTTCGACCTGCCCACCCTCATGGGGCGCGACTCGGATGACCCCTGGGCCCTGGGCGAATTCGGCAAGTGCGGCGTGGCGGTGTGCTCGCTGCGAGATATGGAAACCCTCTTTGACGGCATCGAGATGGAGAAGGTCTCGACCAGCATGACCATCAACAGCCCCGCTGCCATCCTGTGGGCGTTCTACATCGCCGCCGCTGAAAAGCAGGGCGCTGACCGCCGCAAGCTGCGCGGCACCATCCAGAACGACATCTTGAAAGAGTTCATCGCTCAAAAGGAGTATCTGTTCCCGCCCGCGCCGTCCATGCGGCTGGTGGTCGATACCATCGAATTCGGCACGTCGGACCTGCCGGAGTGGAACACCGTGTCGATTTCGGGCTATCACATCCGTGAAGCCGGCTCGACCGCCGTGCAGGAGCTGGCATTTACACTCTCCGACGGCTTCGCTTACGTGGAAGCCGCCATGGCGCGGGGATTGGATGTTGACGCCTTCGCGCCGCGGCTGTCGCATTTCTTCAACGCACATCTGGACTTCTTCGAGGAGATCGCCAAGTACCGCGCGGCCCGGCGCATCCACGCCAAGCGGATGCGTTACAAGTACGGCGCGAAGAACGAGCGGAGCTGGCTGCTGCGCTTCCACACCCAAACGGCTGGCTGCAGCCTGACAGCCCAGCAGCCGGAGAACAACATCGTCCGCACCGCCATTGAAGCCCTGGCGGGGGTGCTGGGCGGAACCCAGTCGCTGCACACCAACTCGATGGACGAAACCCTGGCGCTACCCTCTGACAAGGCGGCCAAGATCGCCCTGCGCACCCAGCAGATTATCGCCTACGAAACAGGCGCCGCCAACGTAATCGACCCCCTGGCGGGGGCGTACTTCGTGGAGCAGATGACCGACCGGATGGAAGCCGAAGCGGAGGAGTATTTCCAGCGAATTGACGAGTACGGAGGAGTCGTCCCGGCGCTGGAGGCGGGCTTTCAGCAGCGGGAAATCGCGCGAGCCGCGTATCGGTATCAACTGGAGCTTGAGTCCGGCAAGCGGATTCACGTGGGCGTCAACGGGTACATCGATAAGGACGAAGTGGTTGATATACCGATATTGAAGATCACACCGGAGGTTGAGAAGCGGCAGGTGGCTAATCTGACGGAAGTTAAGCGCAAGCGTGATGAGAAGGCGGTGCGGCGGGAGCTGTCCCGGCTGGCGGACGCCGCGCGAGCCAATGTGAATCTAATGCCACTGTTCATCGAAGCGGCGCACGCCTATGTGACGTTGGGCGAGATGGTGAAGGTGCTGAAGGAGGCGTTTGGGGAGTATGTAGAGCCGGCGGTGTTCTGAAATGCAGAATGCAGAATGCAGAATGAAGAATGAAGAATGGCAGTGGGCAGGGGACATTCATTTTACATTCTGCAT
>CAZCEM010000508.1:0-2262 GCA_964497555.1 uncultured bacterium | reverse complement strand
GGGATATACTTCGAATACGGCGGCTTGATTGATAAGTACATTGGTGATTCGGTGATGGTTCTGTTCGGCGCCCCGCTTGCCCTGCCGGAAACCTTCCACCGGTCGGCGCTGGCTATTCTTGAAGCCCAGAAACGAGTGGAGGAAATATCCTCGCGCCGGCAGCTCGCGGGGCTGCCTACGCTGGGGATGCGCACCGGCATTCACTGCGCCGAGGTCGTCATCGGCAGCATCGGTCACCCCGACCGAAAGGATTTCACCGCCATTGGAGCGGGAGTCAACACGGCCAGCCGTCTTGAGGGTTTGACGAGGCAGGTCGGCTCATTGAATCTTGTCAGCGAGGAGTTTCTGGTTAAACTGCCGGATTCCATTGTGCGGCGAGAGATCGGCCGATTCCTGCCCAAAGGAATCGGCGCTCCCATTAAGGTCTTCGAACTTCTGCCTGATGAAGCGGGAGGCAACTGGCTGTCCAAATGGGAGGAGGGTTGGAGGCAATGGGCGGCGAACCAGAGGCTGAAGGCCCTAGGCATCTGGAGAGCGATTCAAGAAGAACGCCCTGAGGATCAGGCGCTGAGTTTCCTCATCGCCAGGCTGGAAGAATTTACTCATTCGAGAGGTGAAGAAGATGACGTCATGCGGATGGAGAAGAAAAAATAAGCGCTGCCTGAAAGGCTGCGCCCGGGCGGGATTGAATCTTGGCTTTGCTCTAGGGATGATGTTCGCGGCATCCGCTGTCAGCGCGGAGAGAATTGCGACCATCCGGAAGGGAGCTATCGTCCGGCAGGGCGCGGGCAATTACTATCCATTGATTGTGCTTTTAAGCGAGGACGCGTCCGCCGTGATTGTGGACTCGACCGCTGGCTGGTATCAGATAAGCCTTAGCCCGTGGGGTGAGGGCTGGATCTCGAAGAATTGTCTGTCCTCAACGCAAAAACCGGACTCAGCAACGTCTTTTCCAAAGTCAGAGGGAGCGGGGGCAGTTTTAGGCGTTAGTCCAGCGGCGCTGACAGCCATGGTCAAGGGATTCAGCCGGCAGCAGGGAGTTCCGGTTGAAACGCAAAAACCGGACTCAGCAACGTCTTTTCCAAAGTCAGAGGGAGCGGGGGCAGTTTTAGGCGTTAGTCCAGCGGCGCTGACAGCCATGGTCAAGGGATTCAGCCGGCAGCAGGGAGTTCCGGTTGAAGCGCTTCCGGATCTGGCGTTCAAGCTCGCGCCGGAGTCCACGGTCGTTTTTCGGCAGGAGCTGGCGAGCGGCTTCACGCCGCGGCCTGGGACCGCCGAGGAGAGGGGACGAGAGCTGATCCCCTATTATTTAGTGCTTTCTCCACTCCTGGCAGCCGAGCGCGTGGAACGGGAGGGCGGAAGAGACCTGAAACTGGAGCCTTACGTTAATCAGGTGCTGCTGTGGTTGGTTGAACAACTTGATGCAGGCGATATGTTCACGGGCGCGCTGGTTTCGCGGAGCGGATATTACGCGGTTGGATTTCCAGGGGGATGGATAGCCATAGGCCGCGAGTTGATTGACGACCTTCAAGATGAATCGGAACTGGCAGCTGTCCTTGCGCATGAATGGGGACATATCTATTATGAGCATGGCAAGGCGGCGTTAAGCGCCAATGCGCTTAGAATCGGCGCGGACCTGTCCTTCACCGAACTTGCGGAGATGTTTAAGGACAGCGGCGAGCTGACGCTGGAATTGGATGAGTTTGCCTCTGAAGCGAGGGCGTTGTGCGACCGCAAGCTGGGGCTACCGGATGAGTTTGAGGCGGACGCTGCTGCGGTGGATTGGCTGGCAAGGGGGGGGTATGATCCTTGCGGGCTTCAGCGCGTGATCGAAAGGATGCGTGACCGTTGGGAGAGAGACGGTGAGCGTTTTTTCGAGGGTGATCCGCATTGGATAATAGACCGGGAGGAATGTGGCATCCGGTTAAAGCGCCTGCAAAAACCACTGCAGGAAGCGCTGAAAACCCAAACGCCCAAGTTTAGAATGAAGGAGCGCTTTCAGCGAGAGATAACCGGGCAATGAGCTTCGTATAACCGATAAAATGAGCGCGCCCCGCGAATCTCTGCACAATCCGGATTGGAAAACGGCGAAACCAACTTTGAACCTCAACCTTAATTCCGCGATAATAATCCGTTAAGGTAAAAGAGATTTCGCACGATGCAGGATATCCTCTCACTGCGGCAAGGAGTTAAATCTTGACTATCATTTATTAATGGGGGCAGAATCTATTGGACATTAGTTGTCATTTCCCAGAAAATAGC
>CAZCEM010000507.1:0-2283 GCA_964497555.1 uncultured bacterium | reverse complement strand
CTGAGCAACGGCATCGGCGCCTTTGACGCCAAGGATGGCGACAAATATATCTATCTGCAGAACGGCTCGCTCAGCCAGTTTAATCTGACCGCCATCTATCCTGACAGCGTGACGGCGGTCAGTTATTGCGGCACCTTCCCGGCCGATAAGATGCAGATTGTGAGAATCTCTGAAGGTCCGGCTTGGCAGACAGTTCACCATCTGAACACCCTCTTTGAGTCTAACTACAACAACACCACCGGTACTTTCACGGTCAGCTCAGCGGTATTGGGTTCCTCCACCGGTCTGGTTTCCGGTCCCCCGGTGTACAAGATAGCAATTATCTTGGTGCAGATTGACGACGATGCCATCAGCACCTCCAACCGCGTATATAAAGGAAAGGTCGAGATCACCGCCGGTGGCTGGACCGACTACAAGGGTTCGTCTCTTTCCAGCCCGAACCTGAACGATTTGGAGCTGAAGTTCGGATACATTGGCGACATCGCCGACTCCACCGGCGCGGGATGGGCGTCATCCCCCACATGACTCCCAATCCCGACGGCAAGTTCGGCATCGACGATATGGCGGTCTTCACCATGGCTTGGAACGGACGCTGCGGCACTCAGGACCTTATAGCCGACCTGGCGCCATGCGAAGGCTCTTCAGTGCCCAACATCTGGTCCAATCCTGATGGCAAACTCGATGTTCAAGACCTGCTGGTTTTCACCGCCATGTTTGACTGGTTCAATGCGAACGTGCACACATTCTCGCTGCCTCACCCCTCCCAACCGGCTCCGCCGCCCGGTGACGGAACCATTGCCTCAATCAACTGCAACAAATATATACAGACGGTCACCCGTGAAGAAGGCGGGCTTACGATTCTCGATATTTTCGCCGATAACCTTATGAGCCTTACCGCCGCTGAATTGGACATTGCCTTCAACAGCGGAGATTACACAGTCGAAAGCTGCCGCCAGGGCGGCTTCTTGACGGGAGACATCTTCAGAACCTATGCCTGTGAAACCGGTCTGAGAATCTTCCTCAGCGACCTGACTAACAAAAACGGCGTCAGCGGATCCGGCAAGCTGGCTGAGGTCGTCTTCATCAGGACCGACAAAGCGTCGTATCTGACGGTTGGATACGACCTGAGGAATGCTGACGGCGCGGTCATCGAGAAGGGGAGCGTCGGCGCGGCAGCGACAATTCTTCCAAAAGAATTCAGTCTAAACGCGGCTTGCCCGAATCCCTTCAACAACATGACTAAACTGACCTTCGACATGCCTGAAGCGGGTTTTGTCAACCTGTCCATCTTCGACCTGAGGGGGCGCCTGGTCGCCAGTCTGGTGAACAGCGAAGTTGCCGCTGGCTGTCATGCTGTGGTCTGGAACGCTGCCGACGCGGCGGCGGGCTTGTATCTGGCGCGCCTGGAAGCCCCCGGATTCACTGGGATTCGGAAGTTTATATTGGTGAAGTAGCCCTCGCTAATCCAACGACAACTTGACGCAGGAGGTCCTCTTCCTGCGCTGACAAGGCGTTTCGACCGCCGGGTGAGGACACCCTGCGGCATGCTGAGCTTTGAAGTTCTGTTGAGCGCTTACCCAAACCGCCCCACCGCAAGGTCAGGCGGTTTTTTATATGTAAGGCAGTCGTCACATTTTCTGGATTCCAGCTTTCGCTGGAAGGATGCGTCTTCGACGCATTTTTTCAATGTTCAAAAGAAAATGAACCCCTTGATAAAAGGATTTCGAGCACCCTCCGCTTAATCCGTTTAATCCGCTGTGAATCCTTCCCCTGCGCCTGTGAATCTCACCCCACCTCCCTTGAATCCCTGCTGGAACACCCTTTGCCTATTTCCAAAAGGACGGTTAAAGCGGCAGAAAAGTGCTGATGATAAGGGCTTTCGGTCGTTTTTCGAGGGGCAATATCTGCTCTTGCGGAAATTCTGTTCCTCCCTTGGCGAGGGAGTCGGTCGCCATTTCAAGACCAGGATAAAAGCCGCCAGCCTTAAAAATGACGAAATAATAAAAGATACGGGTTAATGTTTTGGTCAAGGATGGCGATAAAATAAGTGGGGGAAAAAGTCCCGCCGGTTCTCATGCTTCATCCCTGTCTTTCTCCCTTCTTACAGAGGGAGAGGCGGGGCAGCGTTAAAGAATTGGGTGGAGAGTGTCGATAAAAGAGGTGAATCCTGAGGAAACCATGGGCTCGACATCAAAAAATACTTTAAACATAGTTCAAGTGATCTTCACAAACAGAGGAGATTCAGAAGTGAGTAACACAAAACGGTTTTACTTCACGGCCATC
>CAZCEM010000506.1:0-2286 GCA_964497555.1 uncultured bacterium | reverse complement strand
TTTCATATTCCGTGGTGGGGAAGCCACCATGACAATTCCCGCGAAAGCGGGAATCTAGATTAAGAGTTTGGTGTTTGAGACAAAAATCATTAAACTTTTATTCTGGATTCCCGCTTTCGCGGGAATGACAGCATTTTGCTATTTCAATAATATATAATAAGTTAAATCATAATTTAGCAACTGTGAAACATTAGTAAAAGGACCTGTTTGTGAACTCCGCTGACTCCGCCGTCAACGACTATCCCACCCGGCAGTTCCTGACCGATCTGGGGAAGACGCTCTCTCCCTATCGCAAGCGGTTCTGGATGGGGATTGCGGTGGCGGCCGTGGCGACTGGCTTCGACGTGATGGGGCCGATGCTGCTTAAGACGGGCGTCGATAGTCTCCAGCGCCATCAGGCGGTGGGCTGGCTGTGGACCATCGCCGGGGCGATTATCCTGGCGGCGGCCCTCGGCGGTGTTTTCCGTTATTACATGCGCGAGCGGATCATCATCGGCTCGCGGCTGGTTGAAGCCGACATGCGAGCCGGGTTCTTCGGGCATCTGCTGCGACTGTCCCCCACCTTCTTCGACTACAACCATACCGGCGACCTGATGGCTCGCGCAGTCGAGGACATCGAGCGCGTGCGCATGGTTATCGGACCTGCAATCCTCAACGGCTCCAACACGCTGCTTACCATCCTGTTTTCCGCCATAATGATGTTCGCGCTGGATCCGGTGCTGGCGTTGGCGGTGTTGACTATGGCGCCGTTCGTCGGGGGGGCGGTGTTTCTTATCGCCAGCCGGCTGCACTGGGCTAATCTGCGCCAGCAGGAGACCTACAGCAACCTGTCCAGCCTGGTGCAGGAGAATCTGACCGGCATTCGGGTAGTCAAGTCCTTCGCGCGGGAGGATAACGAATCCCAGCGCTTCCTCGACCTTTGCCGGACCTACATGAAGCGCAGCCTGGACCTTGCCAGCGCGCAGGCGGTGTTCTTCCCTTCGCTGGGGCTGGTGATTGGCCTGGGTTCGGCGGGCATATTGTGGGTGGGAGGCTGGCGAATCTCACAGGGACTGATGACGCTGGGCGACTTCATCGCGTTTATGAGCTACCTCGCCCTGATGACCTGGCCCATGATCGCGCTGGGCTGGATGACGCATCTGTTCCAGCGGGGTTCGGCTTCCGCCAAGCGCCTCGACCGCATCCTGCGTCTGCCGGCCCAATTTGAGGGGGAAGGATTGCGGGAGGGGGACCCATTGGAGAAAGGAGGGTCGGAAAGCGCGGTTTCTGATAACATCACAAGAGCAACCCCCCTGCCCCCCATCTATAGAAGGTGGGTGATGCCAGCGAATGAATACCCCCCTTCTATTGAAGGGGGGCTGGGGGGTTGTGCATCAAACTCATCCCCATCCGCCCCCGAAATCACCTTTGACCACGTGAGCCTGCGTTTCGGCGAGAATGACGGATTAGCGCTGGACGACGTCAGCGCCGTGATTCCCGCCGGCTCGACCGTTGCCATCGTCGGAGCGGTGGGATCGGGCAAGAGCAGCCTGGCGCGGCTGCTGCCTCGCTTGTATCCCCCCAGCGCTGGTCGGATACTGCTGGACGGTCAGCCGATTGAATCATTGCCGGTGGACGAATTACGAGGCATGATAGGCTACGTCGATCAAACGCCCTTCCTGTTCTCGGCCAGCCTGCGGGAGAACATCTCCATCGGGCGAGTCTCGCCCTCCGACGCCGAGATTGACGAAGCGGCGCGAGCAGCGTTGTTTGACCGAGCGGTGGTGGAATTCCCCGACGGTTGGGAAACTTTACTGGGCGAGCGAGGCGTTACTCTGTCAGGTGGGCAGCAGCAGCGATTGACCCTGGCGAGAGCGTTGCTGATCGACCCGCCAGTGCTGATCCTTGACGACGCCCTCTCGGCGGTGGATTCCGACACCGAAGCGGAAATCCTTGAGAACCTGAAGTCCAAGTTCGTTGGCCGCACGACCCTGTTCATCACTCACCGGCTGGCGGCGGCGGAGAAAGCCAACCGGATACTGGTTCTTAAGAAAGGCAAGCTGGTCGAGGACGGCTCGCACGAAGAGCTGATGGCCCGGAGCGGCGTCTATGAAGCGATGTACCGCCGTCAGCGGATCGCGGCTGAACTGGGGGCCATGCAATGAACCTCGGCGGCGGCGGCGGTCCAGGCGGCGGAGGCATGGGCGGAGGCGGCAAGAATTACCGCGGCGTGGACGGTCAGGTCTTCGACGTCCGGCTGATGAAAAGACTGGTCGTATTTCTGAAGCCAATCCGCTGGTATGTAGT
>CAZCEM010000505.1:0-2295 GCA_964497555.1 uncultured bacterium | reverse complement strand
CCATCGTCGATAAAATGCACGGTGTTCGGCAATCCTCGCCCCAGCATCGTCAGCCGGATTTGGTCGCCGTCCGGATCCTCCGCTTGAAGATTAAACTGTAAGGTGCTCCATGCGGTTCTAACGATATTCTCGGGCGGATTAATCCAGCGAGGCGCCTGGTCGGGCTCCAAAGCTACTGAGCAATCATAAATCCCCCAGCCATTGTCATCAGCCACATAGGCGATGCTGCCAACGACGCTCACCTCCAAGGCCTCGCCGGGAGTGTCGTAAAAACCGGTCTCGACCATACTCGCCGGGTCAGCGATATTCACTACGCGCAAACCGGCTCCCTTACAGGCGACATAGGCAAAGTCCCCGGCGATAAACACTTGACTGCCGTAGCCAGGCAGTTGAAGGAATCCCACCTCCTGAATCGCCATTTCGTCGGTGAAATCCACTGCTTGAAGACCGGTCCGACAGGCGAGATAAGCTAAATGACCATTCAGCTCGATGCCGAACGGCTCGGAGACGGTTGGAAAGACTGAGACGTCGCGTATTTCGAGCGGGTCGGAGATGTCCTTGACGACCAGCCCCGCACCGGCGGTGGCGATATAGGCGCGATTCCCCGCCACACGCAGGTCGTGGTGAACCCCCTGACAGTTCGTCCAGATAGTGCCAATCTCACGGGGATGGGACGGATCGGCCACGTTGTAAATGCAGGTATAGCCGCCCTCGGTGGTCACGTACGCCTTATTTTGACAAACGGTGGTTCTTTCCGGATCGCCCCTGACAGAGACCCTGCTGAGCCAGACCGGATGCGCCGGGTCGCTGACGTCGGCTATGCGCAGAGGATGGTCGTTGTTGGTTTCTTCACCTTCGTAAAGAAGGCTACCATTTACAACTACACCCCTGCCAATAGCGTAAGAACCCGGCGAATTCTGCCAGACCAGCTCCGGATTTTCGGGATCAGCGACGTCATAGCCCATCAAACCCACCGGATAGGTGTTCAGAAAAAGATGCCCCTCAGAATAAGCAACACTCTTGAATTCAATCGCAGAGCCGACTCGGCCGCATTCAAACGGCGCCGCGGGCGATTCCACGTTGACCGCTCTCATTCCGAGGTATCTTGAGACTGTAAACACCAGAGAGCCGTTAACCGCCACGTCGCGCGGACCAGCGTAGTAACTCATATTAACGATTTCGTTAAAGTTTCCCTGGGCGTTCAGAATTTTCAACACCCCATAAGCGGTGAGCGTTACATAGACATAGTTTTCATCCGCCGCAATCCCCATCGCCGGCTGCTCGGCGCGGCGGCTGGCGACGCAGACCGGATGGGTCGGCTCGCTGATATCAACTCTGGATATGGAATCGGTCCGTGCCAGATAAGCGAAATTTCCCACCACCGCCACATCGCGGACATCACCGGCCGTAACCACCGCTCCGACCGCTGAGATGTCCCAGGGGTCGGAAACGTCAAAGACGCGCATCCCTCCCGCGCGCGAGGCGACATAGGCGAAGCTGCCCACAACCTCCACCTCCATCGCGAAATCCACGGTTGCGCAAACACCAGTGATTTCCGGAGCCGCCGGATTTCTGAGCGACACCGCAATCAGTCCATCCTCACCGGCCGCCACGTAGGCTATATCGCCGGAAAGGGCAGCCCCGCGGGCATTGCCGACGTCCCGCAAGCGGGAATGCTCCTGCGGGTGGGTCGGATCGTTGAGGTCGATGATTATTATACCGGCTCCACCGGCCGCGATGCAGGCCAATTCGTCCGCTGCCGCCAGTCCGTAAGTCGCGCTTCTGTAGCGATAGAGGCCGACTTCTTGCGGTGATACCGGTCGCGTGATATCTACAACACGCATTCCGACTGAGTCATCGAGCACGTAGGCGTAATCGCCGGAAAGGGCAATGGCGAAAGCGTTATTCCAAGCTGTCGATGAGACGCGAGCGAGTTGCGTAACGTTGCGGTGGTCTTGTCCAAGCAGGTTTCCGTTCACGGTCACCACCAGCAAGATTACCGCGAGAATCAGTCTTGTCCTGACCATCGGTTCTCTCCTTTAAAAAAGTGAAAATCTTAACAAACCAAATGAACGCTGAGTATATCAGCTCGACGTATCTGTTTTTCGGTTGACAAAACGAACTCGCTTTGACACGTAATTGTGTCCTTATTTCTATATAACCGATCCAAGGGGTGAAAGCAAGCCTTATTTTGGGGTGCATTTTCTATTTTACAACGGAGGCAATACGCCGAAGACGCATCATTTCCCAGAAAATAGCCCCCCTCCTACCGCGTAGGTCGGGCGTCTCGCCCGA
>CAZCEM010000504.1:0-2301 GCA_964497555.1 uncultured bacterium | reverse complement strand
GGAGCGGTTAACGACCGACCAGACGCTGGTGGTGCAGTCGGGGCATCCGCTGGGTTTATTCAAGTCGCATTCCAACGCCCCTCGGGTTATTAACTCTAACGCCCTGATGATTGGCATGTACGACAACCAGGAGGAGTGGGTGCGAGCCATGGCCATTGGAGTCGCCAACTACGGACAGATGACCGCCGGGGGCTGGATGTACATAGGTCCCCAAGGCATCGTGCATGGCACTTACAACACCTTAACCATTGCCGGTCGCTTGAAACTCGGCATTCCGAACGATGGCAATCTTAAAGGCAAGCTGTTCGTCAGTTCCGGTCTGGGCGGCATGAGCGGTGCTCAGGGCAAAGCCATCATGATCGCCCAGGGTGTGGGAATCATCGCGGAGGTCGATGCCTCACGCATTGCCACTCGGTACAATCAGGGCTGGGTCAGTTCGGTAGCCGAATCGCCAGCCGATGCCTTCCGTCTGGCTGACGAAGCCATCGCGCAGAAGAGCGGCGCGGCAATTGCCTTCCATGGCAACATCGTCGATCTGCTGGAAGAAGCCGTCGCTCAGTACTGGCACATTGACCTGTTGTCTGATCAAACCAGTTGCCACGCTGCTTACGACGGTGGCTACTGCCCGCAGGGCTTGACGTTCGAGGAGCGCACCCGTATGCTGCAAACAGATAAGGCGGGTTTCCGCGCTTGGGTGGATCGGTCGTTGAAGCGGCATTTTGAGCTGATTAAAACCTTAGTCGAGCGGGGCGCTTACTTCTTCGACTATGGCAACTCCTTTATGAAGGCGGTGTTTGACGTGGGTGTCAAATCCATCGCCCGCAACGGTGAGAACGAGCGGGACGGATTCATCTTTCCCAGCTATGTCGAGGACATCCTGGGACCGGAGCTGTTCGACTACGGCTATGGGCCTTTCCGGTGGGTATGCCTCAGCGGTAAGGAATCCGATCTGCAGAAGACCGACGACGCAGCGGCGGAAGCGATCCAAGGTCTTCGCCCCGCGCTGCGCTATCAGGACCGCGACAATTACCAGTGGGTCAAGGACGCCATGAAGAACCGGCTGGTGGTGGGCACGCAGGCGCGAATCCTTTATCAGGACGCACTGGGACGAACTCAGATCGCCTTGCGGTTCAATCAGATGGTGCGGGAAGGCGCGGTGGGGCCCATTATGCTGGGACGCGATCATCACGATCCCGGCGGCACTGATTCCCCCTTCCGCGAGACCGCCAACATCAAGGACGGCTCGAACATTATGGCGGACATGGCGACGCACTGCTTCGCGGGCAACGCCGCGCGGGGCATGAGCATGGTGACGTTGCATAACGGCGGCGGCGTGGGCATTGGCAAGGCTGTCAACGGCGGCTTCGGCCTGGTGTTGGACGGCAGCAAGCGGGTGGATAACATCATCAGCACCGCCATACCCTGGGACGTGATGGGCGGGGTAGCCCGACGCTCCTGGGCGCGCAATCCCAACTCGCTGGCGACCTCGATTGAGTTCAACCTGAGCCATCCGGATGGGGATCATATCACCCTGCCGTTTATCGCGGATGAGGAGATGGTAAAGAGAACAGTAGATAAAGCAGGATGAGGTTTGGAAACCGAAAGATTATAATGTAAATTAAGATGAGGAGGAATAAATGAACGTACCGGCACACATCCAGCATTGGCGCAAGGGAGCGGAGGAAGCGCTTCTTTTCGCTGAGGAGACGATACTCAAAGGAAAAATCGATTTCGGGTTGTTCTTTGCCCATTTAGCTCTGGAGAAGATTCTCAAAGCGCATGTTGTCAAAACAACCCAAGCTATCCCTCCGTACATTCACAACTTAGTAAGGTTGGCAGAGATAGGTGCGATTTCTCTATCTGCGGACCAGAAATACTTCCTGGGCGTGATGAACGAATTCAACATCAGTGGCAGATACTCCGAATTCGTCAAGAAAAGTCCGCGAAGGAGCGAAGCTGACAGAAATCTACAAAGGTGTAAGGAACTGATTCAATGGTTGATCCAGCAGTTGTAGCGAGTGTCCGAGAGTACCTTAAAGCGCTGATAGCAAATGGGTTCGAACCGTCATTCAGCGTCTTATTTGGTTCTCAGGTCAAAGGGAAAGTCCATCAGTGGAGCGACATTGATCTGGTGGTCGTATCAAACCGATTTGATGAGGACTATGATCATGAAGAAGTCTCGCTGCTTTGGGGTACCGCAGCTTTAAACGACTCCCGCATCGAGCCCATCCCTTGCGGCGTGAAGCAATGGGAGGTCGATGACGGCACGCCCATCCTCGAAGTCGCTCGGCAGGAAGGGGT
>CAZCEM010000503.1:0-2305 GCA_964497555.1 uncultured bacterium | reverse complement strand
TCGACGACCTGACCGCCCTCCTCCCGGTCGCAAAGTTCCAGTTCAATGCTGATCTCGGCGTCCTCATAACCAATCGGCTGCTTCACCTTGCCCGAACGCCCCTGAATCTCGATCTCATCGATCTTCAAGGTCTGCTTCACCCGCATCCGGCGGGGCGGTACTGGCAAGGTCACGCCGCCTAACTGGCATTCCAGAGCTTTGCTGTTGCGACTCTGGCGCTCCTGGGTCAACTCCTCAGGCATTGAGGGTCACGCCCTCCAGTCCGTCACCCTGCGCGGCCAACTCGGCGAAGACTTCCAGCAACTGATCCTTGATCGATTTACTGTCTTGACTGCCGGCATTAATGGTGATGCGGACGTCCCGGATGCTCCGGTCAACCTGAACCGTTTGACGGCTATGATCGGTGGTGATGGCGTTGCTGACCACGCTGCCCGCGGCCGAAGGCTTAAAGGTATCAGGCGCAGGCGTCATCGGTTTCGGGATCGCTGGTGTGATAAACGGTGCGGGTTTATACGGCGGAACGGCTGGTTCAGGCACAGTAATCAGGTTGGATTTCATCACCGCCTTCCCCGTTTCCAGCCGCGGTGAAAGCGGCGCCGCTGGTTCAGACGCAAGGCTCGGATTGGATTTCATCACCGCATTCCCCGTTTCAATCGTGGGAATCAGAGGAATATCAATACCGATCAGTCCCGCCAGACTGCGATGGACGCTTAAAAGAAGGTTCAGTTTCCCGACGATCCAGTTGAACACGCTGATGAAGGCGGTCTTGAGGCTCTCCCACAGGGAGCTGAACACGCCCGCCAACCTCCCGCCCAAGCCCCGGAATACCTCCGAAATCCAGTTCACACCCTTGGCGAAGAAATCCAACACCGCCTGCCAACCGCCTTTCATTCCGTTCCAGACCCAATCCACCGCCGCCTTCATTCCCGCCCAAACCGTATCCCAATGCTTGTAGAGCAACACAATTCCTGCGATCAGCAAGCCCACCCCGGCGATGATCAGGCCGATGGGATTGGCAGTCAGGGCGACGTTCAAAGCCCACTGGGCTGCGGTGGCGACGCCGGTAGCCACGGCTTGCGCCAGCATAACCACCTTGGCGGCGATCATTCGGGCTGCGAATACCACCACTTGCGCCGCGGCTTTGATCAAGCCCCAGCCCAGCAAGCCCAACTGTTTCAGCATAAAACCCATCCCCCGCGCCAAGCTAACCGTCCAAGCAACCGAGGCTCGCGCTAACCCCACGGTGAAACTCCAGACCGAAGTCAACCCGCGGACCAGCGCCATCCTCATCGACGTCACCGAGGTTCGCACCGAGGTTGCCATCGCCGCGAAGGCGCCCTTGATCTTGGCGGGCAGGGTAGCGGGATCGAAAGCCGCCAATTTTAGCGTCAGGTACTTGAGTTCCGCGCCGGCTACCCGCAGATAATAGGGCAGGACGCTTATCGCGTTGACCAGACCACCGGTGGCTCGGACATACTTCAGAACGCCTAAGGCCCCGCCGGCGAAGACTATTCCCAGTCCCGCCCCGAGCGCCTTGTGCTGCCTGAACCAACCGAAGAGACGGGATAAAATTCCGATGCTGAAACCGACGGCATAGGCGATCAGTCCGGCGAACTTCAGCAGTGGGGACTTCGCGCCGGTCAGTCCGTCATTCCAGGAAGTAAACCAGTTCCAGAGTGCGGTGATCCATCCGCTGAATACGGGCTTGAGCACATTCCAGACGGCGGTAATGGTCGTCTTCAAAGAACCGAATACTGCCTGCAGCGCCGTCCAGACTGCGGTTGCTGTATCTCTAATGCCAAGGAAGTTCGTCTTCCATGCGAGGTAAACCAATCCCGCCGCCGCGATAATCGGCAGCAGCGGCGCCAGAGTTGCCCACAGGGCTCCCGCCAGCCCGCCCAGGGCGGTGGAAAACGTAAGACTCGCCGCCGCTCCGATTCCCAGCGAAGTTGCCAGACCAATGACGCCCGCCATTCCCATTTGCAGCATTCCGCCCGCCAGCGCCAGTCCGCCCAGCGTAGTCAGAACCGCTCCCCCGATTAGAGCCACACCCATGCCGAGTTTCACCAGTCCCGGATGGGCTTCACCCCATTGCTGGAAGGCCTGCGCCGCCCTTGAAACAGCCTTCATCACCGGAGTCACCAGCGGCAGTATAGCTTTGCCAAGAACCTCCAAGATATTGTGTATCCGCTGCTTGAACAGCCCGAAGACCGCGCCCAAATCGCGGTTCATGGCTTCCGCCATACGCAGGGTTGAGGCTGTTCCACCCTGCATGGCTGTGCCTAACATCTCGATATTGCTGGTG
>CAZCEM010000502.1:0-2306 GCA_964497555.1 uncultured bacterium | reverse complement strand
CGGGAATCCAGCCCCAAATCCATCTGGATTCCAGCTTTCGCTGGAATGAGGCGTCTTCGGCGCATTTTTACATTGTTCAAAAGAAAATACACCCCTTAATAATGCGGACGAATAAGAAAACCCGGCTGAATTATCAGCCGGGATTCCAGGATTCGGAAAACAACCGGTACGCCCAGCAGGAATCGAACCTGCAACCTAATGATTAAGAGTCATTTGCTCTGCCAGTTGAGCTATGGGCGCATCTGAATATAAACTTTATATATATTAAGTTATTATTTAAAAGTCAACAAACTTTCAACAGTTTCTCTAAACGATTCTAATTATCTTCCTCTCTGATTTACCATATTGTTTTTTAAGGATAACTGTTGTCCTTGTACTGTCAGTGTTGAATCGCGCGCGAGTTTATCTCATATTGAAGGCATTGGCTCGACTTGGAAAACCGGGGACGATTGTGACCGCCTTACGAACTTGCCTCCAAGACCGCCACTACCGCTGGCTGGCGCTCGTGCTGGTGCTATTGATGCTGTTGGCGTTTTTCCGACGGGTGCCCGTCGATGACGCCTACATCAGCTATCGCTACGCCCACAACCTCGCCGCGGGGCAGGGCTTGGTGTGGAATTCCGGCGAGCGGCTGGAAGGCTACACCAACTTCCTGTGGACGCTGCTGGTTGCGCTGGGGATGAAGTTAGGCGTCGCGCCGGAACGATGGACGCTGGTTATGGCAATACCGCTGCATCTGCTCGGCTTGGTGTTGGTCTATGCCACCACTCGAATAGCGCTGAAGCCGCTGGACGATGCGTATCACAGCGGCGGTTTTCTCAACTCAAACGCCGGCGCGCTGACAGCCCTGCTATGGGTTGGCACTAACGCTTCCCTAATCGCCTTCGCCACCAGCGGGATGGAGACGCCGCTGGTCTTCACGCTGTGCTGCGGGGTGTTTTACCTGACGGCGCGCTCTTACGAGCGCGGCTGGACGCCGGTCTCGACGCTGATGACCGGAGCGCTGCTGGCGTTGGCAATCCTGACGCGGCTGGATTCGGGGCTGTTGGCGGTGGGAGTAGCGCTGCTGGTGTATAACCGCGCCAAGGCGGCGAGCGGCACCCATGCCCGCCCGGGATTGATGCTGGGGCTGTTGATTCTTCCCTCGCTGCTGGTGGTGGCGCCGTGGCTGGTCTGGAAGCTGCACTACTACGGCTCGCTGCTGCCAAATGCTTTCAACGTCAAGGTGCGGGGCTGGTCGAATCTCAGCTATGGTTTTTTCTATATCTATCTGTTTCTGCTGACGCACTTGTTCTTTGTATTCGCGGCGCTGTTAGCATGGTGGGGCAGGGCATTGTCGCGGGAGAATCCTCTGTTGAAGCCCGCGCTGTGGTTCGCGCTGGCATGGGTGGTGTATCTGATTTTGGTGGGGGGGGATTTCATGGAGTTCCGGCTGTTGACGCCTATTTTGCCCTTGCTGTCAGCGGCGACGGTGTATGCGCTGGGGCGGTTGTCGCCGCGGCGGGCGGTTTTCTGGGGACTGACGACCGCACTGTTTCTCGGTAATCTCAATGGCGCCTTCGCGCTGGAGAAGACCGTCTATAGTTACGGAATTGAAAAAGCTGAGAGCCTCAAACGACATTTGACCGGTCCCGGCGAGGACTGGATCCGCATCGGCAAGACGCTGAAAAAGCTGTTCGGCGGGACGGACGTGATGATTTCCGTCGGTGCGGCGGGGGCGATTCCTTATTATTCCGAGCTGCCGGCGGTGGATTTCATCGGGCTGTGCGACGCGGAGATACCGAAGTGCGGGGCGCATTTCAGCGGCGTGCCGGGGCATAAGATCATCGCCCCGCTGGAGTACATTGTCAACCGGGGCGTAAATCTGGTGATCGAGCCGAACAACTTCATGGTCACGCGCGAAAAGTTTCGCGTCTGGCAGCGACAGGCGAACTGGTCCGACATGTATTGGATGTATCTGGACGTGGATAAGCCGGTGAACGGGCGGCTCATCGACGAGGCGACGTGGGTGGCAATTCCCGTCGGCGCGGAACATTATCTGTTGGCGTGGTATTTGAAGCCGCATCCGGCGGTGGACAGGGCTATTGCTGAGTATGGGCTTAGCCGGGTGAGGATGGTGAGAAGGTAAGGTAGATTATAAATGTATTGGCAGGTTAGGTTAACATACAGGTCTGTCATTTCCGCGCAAGCGGGAATTCAGACTAAAAATTTGTTAAACAAAAATTTAAATCTGGATTCCCACTTCCGCGGGAATGACAAGTATGCCGCACTATTCAAAGATATTATTATCTTTGCCAGCAGGTACT
>CAZCEM010000501.1:0-2315 GCA_964497555.1 uncultured bacterium | reverse complement strand
GCATTCAAGAGGTCAGCGGTTCGATCCCGCTATGCTCCACATAAACGAAACCCCGACAAAGGGTCGGGGTGTGGTGTTTTACTCCTCCAGGGCATCGGCGTCTTCCTGCGGAGCGTTATCGCCGAAGCGCATCCAGCGGTTCAGCAGGTTCACCCACGTCCACTTCTCCCCTTCCGGCAGCTTGCCCTTAATGCGCTCAAAGGCGTCCATCTTGGAATCGAGTTCGTCGGCTGCGTACAGCGCGAAGGCTTCCAGCGTAGCCGGCTGCACCGGCGTCCCGAACTCGCCCTGATGCGACAACACCAGATGCAGCAACTGGTCCAGCGTCTCAGGCGGAAATCCCTCGATTCCCGCCGCTCTCTCGGATACTAACCGCGCTCCTAAGACGATATGCCCCACCAGCCGTCCTCGGTCGGTGTAGTCGATGGCATAGCGGTATCGCAGCTCTTCAATCTTGCCGATATCGTGCAGAATCGCACCCGCCAGCAGCAGGTCGTGGTTTAGATGGGGATACAGGCGCGATATAACACGGCACAGCCGGACGACGCCCAGCGTGTGCTCAATTAACCCCCCAATGCGGTTGTGATGCCACAGCTTGCCCGCCGGCGCTTTTAGGTATTCTGTGCGGATGTTCTCGTCATTCAGAATATCCCTCAGCAGCCGCTGCAGAAATCCATCCCTGAACCGATCAATCAGCGCCAACAGACACGCCAGAGCCCGCTCGACGTCGATTTTGGTCACGGCAATCAACTGGCTCAGGTCATACTGGTCGTCATCGCGGGCGGGACGAATTTGCTTAACCGAAATTTGACGGACATTCTGGTAGGTTTCAAGCTGCGCCTGCACCTTGACGACCTCATCGACGGGAAGTAAGGGAAAGATTTCCATCGCCTCCTCCCAGATGTTGCCCTTGAGTCGCCCGGATTTATCCCCAAGTTCAATGGCGACGTAGGGCATGCCGTTCTTGCGGAAGCGCATGTTCTTGCTCTTTAGAACGAAGAAGCCCGTAAAGACCTCGCCGACGTCGTACTCCAGCAGGAGTTTCTGACGAGGCGCAGCGCTATCCATACTTCTTCATCAGCAAGTCGATGGCGTCGTCGATGTCGTCGTCGTTCACGTCGAGATGGGTTACCAACCTAATGCGATTTCCAGAGGCAGTGGCCCAAAGCCCCTCAGCCTTTAGCTCACGGACGATATCCGGTCCGCTGCGCCCAGTGCGGGTGACGTCGAAGACGACGATGTTGGTCTGCACCGATTCCAGGTCGATGTCGAAGTCAGGCAGCATGGCGATAGTTACCGCCAGCTTCTGTGCCCGGTCATGGTCCTCAGACATCCGCGCCCGATGGTTGTCGAGGGCATACAGCCCGGCGGCTGCAAGAATCCCCACCTGCCGCATCCCGCCGCCCAGCCGCTTGCGCCAGCGGTGCGCCCGCGCGATGAAGTCCCGGCTGCCTGCCAGCAGCGACCCCACCGGGCAACCCAGCCCTTTGGACAGACAGACACCCACCGTATCGAAGGGCTTGGCGAGTTCGCCTTCAGACGTGCTGGTCGCGACCGCTACATTCCACAGACGCGCGCCGTCGAGGTGAAAGCCCAGGTCTTCCCGATTCGCCAGCGACCGCAGCTTCCTAATCTCAGCCAGCGGAAAGATGGATCCCCCGGCGCGGTTGGCGCTGTTCTCAATCCAGATAAGGCGGCTGGGGGGGTAGTGGCTGTCGGTGGGACGAAGCAAAGGTTCCACGTCGGTATCTGTGAAGGCGCCGCGGACGCCTTTAATCGCGTTCAACATGACACCCGCCAGAAACGCCGGCGCGCCGCCTTCGTAATTGCGTATATGACAGCCCGCTTCACAATAAACTTCGTCGCCGGGGTGGCAGTGCGTCAACAGCGCGACCTGATTGACCATTGTTCCCGAAGGCATGAACAGCGCTGCTTCCTTGCCCAACAGCGCAGCGGTTCGTTCCTGCAGCCGGTTGACGGTAGGGTCGTCGCCGAAGACATCGTCTCCGACTTCTGCTTCGTACATCGCGCGCCTCATCTCCGGCGTCGGACGGGTGACGGTGTCGCTGCGAAGGTCAATGATTTTTTTCAAGCTTATATCCTTCTGTATGCCGGTACGACAGCCATTCCTTTATATCATATTTGAGTTTCTACTGCTTGTAATATTAAGGGGTGCATTTAATTCTGAACATATTGCTTAACGGCACAGGTGCATAATGCCAGCGAAAGCTGGCATCCGTTAGCTGCATTCTGGATTCCTGCTTGCACGGGAATTGTCATGGTGGCTTCCCCACCACGGAAGATGAAAATAGCAG
>CAZCEM010000500.1:0-2341 GCA_964497555.1 uncultured bacterium | reverse complement strand
CCCCCTTCAATAGAAGGGGGGTATTTCCAGTCATGAAACAAAGTTACCCCCCTTCAATAGAAGGGGGGTATTTCCAGTCATGAAACAAAGTTACCCCCCTTCTATTGAAGGGGGGCAGGGGGGTTGTTAAACTCAATAATGACTGATTGAATGCAACTTCGCATGATTTTATGGCTGGATCATGAGCAAAAAGACCCGCGCCGAAGCGCGGGTCTTTTGTCGTTGTGCCTTAGACGTTCAAATCTTCAGCGGTTCAGCCTCGGCCTCCGCGGCCGTTGCCGTTGCCGCCTCCGCCGCGTCCGCCAGGATCAACTGCGGTTAGAGTAACCGTCACTTGAGCTTCCTGATCCGCGACCACTTCGACTTCAGCACGACCGCGCGTATAACCGCGCGCTGCAGCGCAAGCCACAACGTTGCCAGCGGGAACTTGAGCAAACAAGACGCTGCCGTCTTCACCGGTAATCCCACGAAGCGGAACCCGGCGAATCATGCGACCGTTCTCATTGACAGCCATGAGACCTAACTGCACAATCGCACCGGCAATCGGATTGCCG
Source organism: uncultured bacterium (assembly GCA_964497555.1). Lineage (GTDB taxonomy): Bacteria > Electryoneota > AABM5-125-24 > Hatepunaeales > Hatepunaeaceae > CAZCEM01. Next base: position 1,787 of record CAZCEM010000500.1, on the reverse strand, counting down.
TCAACGTCCGCGACCATAACGGTCAGCGAGCCGTATTCAACCTCAGGACGCGGCCGGGGACGCTCTGGAAGCCCAGGAAGCTGAATCTCAACCTCCGTGACCTCGCCGTCGCGCACATCAACCTGCATGGCCGCTGCGCCATAGCCTCGCGCGCCCGCCCGAAGATTGTACACTCCAACCGGAACTTCACGCCATCCAAAGACGCCGTCTTCTCCGGTTTCAAACCGACCGACAAAAGGACGCACCCCGCGAACGCGCTCAGCAGTCTGAATGACTACCCGCGCGCCGGCAACCGGATTGCCTTCCTGATCGATTACGACGCCGGTGACGACGCCTTGAGCGTACGCAGAGTGGCTGGTGAACCCGAGAGCCAAGAGAGCTGCCACTACTGCCAGCAGTAACCAGGTCCTTTTCATTGTTGCCTCCTATGGATGTATGGACTTTGGTTTAAATTTTTTCTTACCCGTTCGCTTAATTATGATGCAAGCTATGTGCCAATTTAAAAAAATTCTGACTGATTCACCGCAGACAATCCGTTAGAGTCCTATTTCTTTTTTAGTTGCCGTATTTACAAATGGTTAGTATTAGAAGCGAAGAAGAGGACTGCCTTATTTTGTGTAAATTGTTTCTCGCGCAGTGCAGCCGTCATGGTTTATTGAGAAAATCTCATATAAGGTGTGAACTGCGTTCCCACACGCTGCGAAGGCGATTCACAGTTATTTGTTGGTCTCATTTTACTCTTCGTTCTTGGCTCTTCTTGATTCCTGCTTTCGATGGAATGATGCGTCTGACGCGTATACTGCCCATTGATTCAGGAGATACCGGGCTGTTTTTAAATAAATCACCGGTTCAGCCGGAACTTTTCCCCCAGATACAGCGCGCGCGCCTGAGCGTCCTCCGCCAGGAACTGTGCGTCGCCGGCTTTCAGGATTTTCCCGTCGTAGAGCAAATAGGCGCGGTCGGTTATCGACAAGGTGTCATAGACGTTATGGTCGGTGATAAGCACCCCGATGTTTCGCTCTTTCAGCTTCTGCACGATGTTCTGAATGTCCTGCACCGCCAGGGGGTCGATGCCGGCGAAAGGTTCGTCGAGCAGGATGAACTTCGGGTCCGTCACCAAAGCCCGCGCGATTTCCAGCCGCCGCCGTTCGCCGCCTGAAAGCGTGTGGGCTTTCTGCCGGCCCAGCCGGGCGATGCCGAACTCCTCCAGCAGCGTCTTCATCTTCTCTCGTCGCGCGGCTCGGTCCAGAGGCATCATCTGCAGAATCGCCATCAGGTTTTCTTCGACGGTCAGTTTGCGGAAAACCGACGGCTCCTGAGACAGATAGCCTACGCCCAACCGCGCGCGGCGGTGCATGGGCAGGTAGGTGATATCCTGTTCGCCCAGCTTGACTTGACCCTTGTTGGGTCGTATCATCCCGGTTATCATATAGAAGGTCGTGGTCTTGCCGGCGCCGTTGGGACCCAGCAATCCGACAATCTCGCCCTGTTCCACGTTCAGCGAGACTTCGTTGACAACCGTCCGCTGACCGTAACGCTTGATGAGGTTTTCAACGGAAAGCTGCATTGACCCGTTAGCTCATAAGACCTTCACGACAGTGTGCTTCCTGCCTTGACGCTACACTTACCACACGGGGAGGGCGGAGTTTTAGAATCGGACCGATAATGTCGATTTCCGGTGTCGCTTCTCCGCACGCGACATCATAATTGCCGTATTATCAAGGTATTGCTACGACCTACAGAGAGGTGGGAGCGTCGAAAAAGGCATTATTAATGGGGGCAGAATC
>CAZCEM010000499.1:0-2350 GCA_964497555.1 uncultured bacterium | reverse complement strand
GGAATGATGCGCCTCCGGCGTATTCTCTGGATTCCAGCTTTCGCTGGAATGATGCACCTTTGGGAAACAGGCAAATGTTAAAAAGAAAATTAACTCCTTAATACTTATCGAACGTCGCCGCCAACCTCAGCTCTACCATCAGGTCCTCGTACTGGTCGAAATCAGTCATGTAAGCCGCCGAGACCATCAGCTTGCCAAAGGCGTAACCGATAAGGTTGACGCTGGAGCGGTCATCCTGCCAGCCATAGACCGGGTGATGCAGCCGCCCGTAACTCAGCACGGTTCGCAGCGATTTCACCGGCCCTACTGACAGCCCGGTGTTGAACGACAAGTTAGCGTCGGTTTTGCGCACATTGCTGGCGAGGAAGATGTCGTTAACGCGCAGCGCCAGGGTGCCGTATTCGTCATAGCGAAAGAAGATCAGCGGGGAATCGAAGAAGCGGTAATTTTCGCTGACAAGAGGCTTAACCAACAGGGTGTTGCAGACGTCCATCATTCCGCCAAAGGTCGGTTCGTCGAAGGTCGGGCGGACGTAATGACCACCGCGGTCGCCCCAGGTGACGCGGAAGTTCATCCACTTGTAAGTATTGGGGACATCGATATAGATCAGCGCGAACGACGGCAGCCCGCCGAATTCGTCGCGTTTATTGTAACGACCGATAACCGTCGCCCAGCCGCTTTTATCGTCCCAGAGGCTGTAGGAGGCGCCCATTTCGAACTGCATCGGCAGATCGACCAGCAAACCGCCGTTGTAACGCTCCATCACATCGGGTTCGGATGAGACACCCAGCATGGGCGTCAGCATCCCCCAGTGATACTTGCCCTTGACCGACCAGACCTTGTTGATGACTTGACCTTCACTGATGGTATTATCAGGCAAACGTTTCCAAGGCAGGTGCTGATAATCCAGCCCCGCTTCAGCGTCGAAGGCGTTCAGATGGTATTGCGCGTAGGAGCCGAATTCCCTCCGCGGCTGATAATCGTCGCGGTTATATTCGGTCAGCGTGCCTTTGAACTTCAATCCATGCAAGGGAGTCGGAATATATCCGCCCATACGGAAATTCGCCGAATCGGGTCCACATTGACCCTGGGTGTAGGTCTGCTGGAACTCCCAGAACGGGAAGCCACGCTGGTCCTGCAGGCGCAGGCGGCTCATGTACCGTGCAGCGCTTATATTCATCGCCGACGGAATATAAGCGGGTAGAACTATACCTTCTTCGGGCGTCCAGATTTCGTGGGTGTCCTGCCACGAGCCGCTCATCTCCGCGCCATTGAACTTCGACTGCCCCAAAACCAGCGCAGGGATTAAAATGATGCAAAGAAAAAGGGAAAGGCGTTTCATGGCTCCTCCCGGAGGCAATGTATGTATTTTGTTGTTAAAATCAGAATTCACAAAAGATTAATATTAAGGGGGGCAGAAAGTACTTGACACCGGCTGTCATTCCTGAGGAGGCGGGAATCCAGCCCTAATTCCTTCTGGATTCCAGCTTTCGCTGGAATGATGCGTCTTCGACGCATTACATCCGTTGAAAAAGGGAAATGAACCCCTTAATATATGTGGAAAAACTCATCACATCGGAAAGCAATGCAAGCGCCTGGCGTTGGGATTGGTTTTCGCGCTCACCGAATCGCGTTCCCGATCCTCTCCCATCGTATCTTCTCGTAGAACTTCGACCACGGTTTGCGTTTGTCGAACGAGAAGTAAATGACCAGCGCCTTACCGATGACCTTGTCGCGGGGGAGGAAACCCCAATAGCGGCTGTCAGCGGAGTTGTCGCGGTTGTCGCCCATGACGAACAACATCCCCTCGGGCACCGTCAGCGGTCCATAATTATCACGATTGCGCATCTCCAGGTTGCGGGGCCATACGCCGTTGTCAATGTATGTCGTCGGCAGTGTGAGCCTGCTGACAAACTTGGAGTGCGGTGGATTCCCAAAGGGCTGTCCATCGACATAGACCTGCTTGTCGTGAATCTCGACGGTTTGTCCTTCAGTCGCAATCAGGCGTTTTATATATGAAACATTCGGATCGAGCGGATACCGAAATACCACCACATCGCCCCGACGCGGTTCACGGATGCTGGGCAGACGGAAAAACGGCACAAACACCCCGATGCGCGTGAAGGGAACGCCTATCCAATCCGGTGAACTCATCCCGTAAATGAACTTGTTCACTAACAGAAAGTCCCCTATCAACAGCGTATCCTCCATGCTGCTGGAGGGGATGCGGAAAGCCTCCACCACCGTCAGCCTTACTACAAATACGATGACGATTATGGTAACGATCAGTTCGGCCCATTCGCGGGCCGGATTCCTGCTCAACTCCTCCCGATGCCGAACGCGCCAGGCC